>NZ_RAWR01000142.1:0-28167 GCF_003986945.1 Corallococcus sp. AB018
CTCTTGGGTCGGGAGTGGCCACGTCCCATTATTTCTAAGCCGCCCCCGGCCCACGTCGAGCGTGGTGAGGCCCACCGTTCGCTGCCTCACTACCCCCTCAGTCGAGCACCACCCCGTGAACGCTTACCCTCGGAGCACTGGTCCAGGGAAAGGCCTCTCGCATCTGCTGCTTCGTCCATTCTTCCGTCGGGTGCGCTGTCACATTGAGGTGGAGGATTCGCCTGTCCCGGTGACTCACAACCACAAATCCCAACAGCACTCCAAACGTCGCAGTCGGAATGACAAAGAAGTCCATCCCCGCGGACTCCGCCAAATGCAAGCGCAAGAAGTTCCGCCATGTTGGTGACGGTTTCGGCGCTCCCCTTCCCGGTCTGGGCATGTACCGAGCGACCGTTGTCTGGCCTACTTCCATCCCCAGCTTCAACAACCCCCCATGAATGCGCGGGGCACCCCATGTCGGGTTGGATTCAGCCATGCGCCGAATCAACGCGCGCAGCTCCGGAGTTGCCCGAGGCCGCCCCACCCGACTCCGGGACTTCCAGCGCCAGAAGAGCCGGAAGCCCATCCGATGCCACTTCACCACTGTCGCCGGCTGAACCAGGCACAATGGCCTCCGCCACCCCTGCCAGAAGCGCTGGAGAAACACCCAGAAGAGGCGGTCGCCCCGAGCAAGCCTCGGTGATGGGTGCTTCTCGCGAAAGACTGCGAGTTGCTGGCGAAGAGCCAAATTCTCCAGAGCCAGTTCCGAACGGCTCCGCAAGGCCGAGCGCAACGTCTGAGCCAGCGCCTTTACGAAGGCCCGCATCCTGCCATTCTTGCCGGCCGTAGCCAGCACGCCAGAATTCTGCCGCGCCCCGTGACGGACCGCATGGCATCACAGAGGCATCTGCGCACACTCAACCACTTTCGCCCTGTCAAGCCCCAGCATTCTTCGGGCCCCTCCGCAGGAATGTGCATGCAATGACGCGTTCGCCGACGCACGCTTCTCGCCAGACCCGAATAGCCGGTAGCCACAGGCGTGCCATCGACGCCCTTGACCTCGTCGGTCGCATGATCGACTCGATGCGGTATGAGTCGACACAAATCAGGATCATGTGTGGCCAGATTCACGCCGAGCTCTGGCGATGGCTCCGTTTAGAAGGGGTGAACTGTCTTGTCACAGTTGGTGACGTTGAGGTCAGCGGAAAGCGTGAGTTCGGAACGACCTACGAGCGGCTGGAACTGGAGCTGCGCGGCACTTTGCGGAATAGCGCCGAGCCGTACCCATTCCACGTCTGGCTGACATTTCCAGATAGCCACATCATCGACGTGACCTACTTTGTATATAAGCATCACGATCTCCTGCCCGTGCCGTGGAGGTGGAGCAAGTATGTTGTGTGCTCGGATCACTCGTTCTCGCGAGGCGTGGACACGCGCTATGTTCCGTATTTGGTAGGCGATGCGACGATGGTCGAACGGATCATCTTCGACGAGCCTCTGGCACAAATCAGAAATCTCATGGAAACGCCGCAGGACCTCCTGGGCGCAATGGCTGCGCTCGGTCTTGGCGGTGAACCCGCAGCCAGGCTCGGCGTTGCCAGCGAAGCGGCTCATGGGAAAGTTGGCCGCAACGACCCGTGTCACTGCGGTAGTGGCCGGAAGTTAAAGCGATGCCACGGCTCCAGGGGCTAAGGCTGAGCCTTACCGGCCTTCCCTCAAGCAGGTCGTCTGGTGCCATCAGGCTCGAATACTCCCAGTCAGGGCCGGTACCGCTTGAGCTTGCCCCGGCTCCGAGGTCGCGAAGCAGATGCCTGGTTCCTCTCATGTTCCGGAGCGCTCACCCCGTGCGCTGCCCATGCTCAACCCACCCGAGGCGCTTCGCGCGCCCATGCTCCCGCATTACCTCGGGTGGGTGAACTACGGGTCCTCCGACACCACGAGGGCCATCAGGTTCCCAGCCCCCTCGCGGGATGTGGGCCTGCTCACTCGGTCGCGGCGCACGACCTCGGGGGTGGGTCGTATAGCTCACCGATGCGCCACTCGACCTCGACAACGCGGCTCACCTGGACGCACTCCCGCAGGCCTATGAGCGCTTCCCTGAGATCGGCGGGCGCACAGCGCTTTGACGTTGGTTCGTGGTGACTACTGGAGGGCCTGCGCGTCATCGCCCCCTGGGGAGAGCAGCCTCTCCATGGGGAGCTCCACTCCCTCTCGCGCCAAGTACGTGATGGTGACGACCTTGTTGTCGGTCGAATCCACACCGCGCACCGTCACGAACGCCGCGTTCCACACCTGCCGCTCCGGAGCCATGAAGGCCGTGCGCACGAAGTTGAAGGACTGCTCGTTGTCCCCATGTTCCGTCTCGATGCGGCACAGGCTGGCCCGGCACTCGATGGACCTGAGCTGCGAGGGGTCTGGCAGCGCGGCCCTCACGCCGTCCTTCGCTTGCCGCTCGGCGCTCCGCGCCCACGCGGTGTCGAAAGGCTCGTCTCCGAAGTAGGCCTCGAGGCGCTGTCTCACCTGCTCCGTGGAGGCGGACGAAGGGGCGGGCGTCCCCCCATCCTTGGGTGTCGCGCCGGCGAGCTCGGGTGTCGAGGCAACGGGCTCGGGTGCCACGGGCGAGGGGACGGGGACCTCGACGCGCGCTTCACGGAGACGGGCGGGCGGCGTGGGCTCGGGCGCGGAGGCCGGCCCCTGCCTCTCGGTCGCGAGCGGCTCCGCCATGGAGGCGCGTCGAAGGAGCTCGTCCCTGTCATGCCGCTGCTGGAAGAACAGCACGGTGGCGCACGCGCAGGCGAGGGCGCCTCCCGTCAAGAGATGCCGGGGCTTCATGGTCATGACCTCGGTGGAGGGAGCCGCCGCTCCCCGAAAGCCGGGGAGCGGCGGCTCGACGGGACTACTGGTACCAGTAAACGCTGTTCACGCGTGCGCCCTGGTTGAGGTCGCACGCGAGGTTCAGGGTGCCGCCGACAGGCACGTACACCGGGCCGAGCGCGACGCTCACGTTGGCGCCGAAGCTCGGGAGGTAGGTGACGGGCACCGACCACATCTGCGTCGCATCACGGCTGAGCGCGAAGAACCGGCAGCCGACGTTGTTGGCGGAGCTCGCGCCATAGGCATTGAAGGTGACCCGGTAGTTACCGGAGTCGTCGACCTGGAGCGGGTAGAACAGCCCGACCGTCCTGGGGCAGTTGTTCGTCTGCGTGGTCCACGACTCGCCCAGGCAGGCGCCATCCGCTTGGAGCTGGGGCTTGCCGTGCCACCCGGAGACGGTGCGGGCGCTGGCGGTCCCCGCCACGCTGCCGAGCACCACCGCTGAAGCAATGAGGATCCTCTTGTAATGGGCCATCGGTTCGACTCCTTGGAGTGAAGGTGCTTCGAGGCGTGTGAGAGTGTTTGCCGGAGCCGGCCCCTCGGCTCGGCGGCATGAGCGTGGAGGTGTGGAGTCGGTGCTTCGGTCGTGAAGGCCTCTCCATACGTCCTCGTCGGATGCATGGCTTTGCAGCTCGCATGCCGATCCAGTCGCCGCGTTCCTCGGACGCATCTGCCTCGGAGCGCACCTGACTGAGGCCCAGGAAGGCACGCCACGGACACAGCGCCGCGCGGTGCCAGGCACACCGTTTCGCTGTGTCGGATGGCCGGGGGCCGGGTGTCTGGGTAGACCATCATGGGCTACCATGACGGGATGGGGGGAAGCCGTGGACGATGACCGGGACGTCACTCCGGAGGTGGCACAGCTCACCGTAGGGGCCAGCCTCGTGCCGGACGGCTCGCCCGGAGCGGGGTCGGGCCAGCTCCACGGAAACTCTTCCGTGGGGCACTACACGTTGCTGGAGCTGCTCGGCCACGGCGGCATGGGAGAGGTCCACAGGGCCTGGGACAGGCGGCTGAGCCGCACCGTCGCGCTGAAGTTCGTGCGAGGCGCGGACCCGGACCGGGTGATGCGCTTCCTGCAAGAGGCCCGGATGCAGGCGCGAATCGACCATCCGAACGTGTGCGCGGTGTACGAGGTCGGTCATGCGGAGGGCCGGGACTACATCGCGATGCAACTCATCGAGGGCCAGCGGCTCGACCAGGCCGCGGCAGGGCTGTCGCTCCCGGAGAAGGTCCAACTGATGCGAGAGGTCGCCTCCGCGATGCACGAGGCGCATCGGCTCGGCGTCATCCACCGCGACCTCAAGCCGGGCAACGTCCTGGTGCGACGGCAGGAGGACGGGCGCTGCGCCCCGGTGGTGATGGACTTCGGTCTGGCGCACGAACCCGGCCTCGAGCAGGGCCTCACCCGGTCGGGCGCTGTGATGGGCACCCCCGCGTACATGTCACCGGAGCAGGCCCGAGGGGAGACGCGGGCCGTCGACCGGCGCTCGGACGTCTATTGCCTGGGTGCCACCCTCCACGAGCTGCTGACCGGCGCTCCTCCGTTCTCGGACAAGACGCTCGTCGGCGCCCTCAACAAGGTGCTCCACGAAGAGGCGCCGCCCGTGCGCACGCTCGTGCCTCACCTGCCCGGCGACCTGGAGGTCATCGTCCTCAAGTGCCTGAGCAAGGACCCCGGGCAGCGCTACCCTTCGGCGCGAGCCCTGGCCGAGGACCTGGGGCGCTACATCGACGGAGAGCCCATCCTCGGGCAGCGCCCGGGGCCGCTCTCCCGGCTATGGCGCCGCGCGCGCAAGCACCGGACCCTGGTGGCGAGCTCCGCCGTGTCACTCTCGCTCATCCTGGTGCTCTCGGTCCTGGGCATCACGTCCAGGTGGGACGCGCGACAGGCTCGACTGCAATCGGAGGGGCGTGCGCGGATGGCCGAGCAGCTTGGCCAGCAGGTGAAGGACCTCGAGTGGTTCCTGCGATTCGCATACACGGCCCCCCTGCATGACACCCGTCGAGAGCAGCAGCTCGTGCGTGAGCGCATGGCGCGCATCGCCGCCTGGCCTCACACGCTGGGGGCACCGGGAGATGCGCTCGTCCAGTACGCTCTGGGACGTGGCCATCTGGCGATGCAAGAGCTGGAACAGGCGCACACCGCGCTGACGCGCGCGAGGAAGCTGGGGCTGGACTCGCCAGAGCTCCATCATGCGCTGGGAAGGGGCCTCGGCGAGCGCTACCACCAGGAGATGGAAGCGGCGCGGCACGGGGGCGACCCGGCGTGGGTCGCGGCGCGGCAGCGCGCCCTCGAAGAACAGTACCTCCGGCCAGCGCTCCAGTCGCTCGAACGCAGCCAGGTGCTGGAGCTGGAGTCCCCCCAATATCTGGAGGGATTGATTGCCTTCTATCGCCACGACTACGACGCGGCGGCTCGGGCGGCGGCCCTCGCCGAGACCCAGGCGCCGTGGCTGTACGAGGCCCGGAAGCTCGCGGGCGACGTGGCCCACGCGCGAGCGATGGAGCAGTTGGAGCGGGGCAACTACGACGCGGCCCGCTCGGGCCTCCACGAGGCCCGCCGCCTCCATGAGCGCGCCGTGGAGCTGGGACGCAGTGACGCCCGGAGCTACGAGGCGCTGGCGGAGGTGGGGTTGCAGGAGGCGGAGTTGGACCGGCGCGAGGGGCAGTCTTCCGGGGCTTCGCTGCAGAGGGCGCTGTCCGCGGCGGAGCAGGGTCTCCAGGCCGCGCCGTCTCGCGGGGCTGGCTACACCCGGAAGGCTTTCATCCTCCTCAATCGGTACCGCGCCGCGAAACCGGGCGGTGAAGAGGTGGACCCGAAACGACTCCTCACCGACTGCATCGCGACCGCGTCGCGCGCGGTGGAGTTGTCTCCCCTGGACGTCCAGGCACACGACATCCTGGGCGTCGGCTATTTCTTCCTGGGGCTTCAGGCGTCCTGGGAGGGAGGAGACCCCGAGCCGTCCTGGCGCGAGGCCATCTCCCGGCTGGGTCGGGCCCTCGAACTCCAACCCCAATACCCCTGGGGACTCAACGACCTGTCGCTGGTGCATCGTTGGCGAGGCAATCGCCAGCGAGAGCGCGGTGAGGACCCATCCACCTCCTATGCCGAGGCGGAACGCCTCCTGCGTCTGGCCGTGAGGCACGACCCGAAATACGTGTTCGGGTACTCGAACCTGGCGGAGCTGTACAACGCGATGGCGGCTCAGCGGCTCGCGCGGGGGATTGATCCGGAGCCGGAGGTGCGAAAGGCCATCGCGGCGGGTGAGGCAGTGCTCGCCATCAACGGCAACTACCACTCCGCGCTGAACAAGCTGGGGCTCTCGGAGCTGCTTCGCGTGGAGTACTTCGTCGCCTCGGCGGCGGATGCACGGGCTCCGTTGGCGCGTGCCGCTCGCTGGTTCGAGCGCTCGCTCGGCATCAATCCGACCTTCGCGCGGACCCACTTCTTCCTCGCGACGGGGCACTTGTTCGCGGCGACCCAGGCCGTGGTGGAAGGTCGCGCCCCCGATGTCGCGCTCGAGGCGGGCCGGCATGCCCTGCGGGACGCGACGCTAGGGGATGCGAGCTGCGCCGACTGTCAGGTCCTGAGCGCGCGGCTGGCGCTCGTGGAGGCCACCTGGGTACGACGCAACGGCGGCTCCGGACTCCGACTCCTCCAGCTCGCGCGCGCCGAAGCGAGGAGAGCGGTGGAGATACAGCCCTACAACGAATCCCACCAGGAGCTGGCGAGGGCCTGCCTGCGTCTGGCGGAAGCTGTGTCTCCCCGCGAGGCCCCTGGCTTCATCTCCGAGGGCCTCGCGCAAGTGGACCGGGCGCTCACGCTGGACCCGAAGCTGGCTTCGGCTCATGCCGTCCGTGGAGGGTTGCTGTTGCTCCAGGCACGGCTGGCACGCGCGGAGGCGGCGCGCGCCGAGCGTCTGCGTCAGGCCCGCGAGTCACTGGTGAAGGCCCTCGTCTTCAATCCACTGCTGCGGCGGGAGTACGCGGAGGCGCTCCGCGAGGCGGGGCTCAGTCCGGCGCCGGGGTGAACGTGCCCGTGGCGAGTTTTCCCGTCGGTGTCCATGTGGGCGGCCTGGCGCAAGGCGGCACACCGAGCATGCCGGCGGGCGGGGCGATGTCGGGGACCCGGCGGTTCTCAGGGTTGAGGCAGACCGCGCCTTGGGGACTCCAGAGGGCCTCCAGCGTCCGAAGCTCTTCGACCTGGCTGTTCGCGTTCCTCCCCAGTCCGAACTGGTCGCGCTTGTCGATGCGCGTGCCATTCCGGGTGTAGCTCTTGAGGTCTCCGCGGCCGACGAAATACGCGGCGCGCTTGGCCTGCAGGCACGAGCCGAAGAGATGGCCGCGGAGCGTGTCGTAGACGCCTGTGTCGGGGTTCCAGGGGACGTAGCCCCAGTCGAGGCAGCTGACGATGGCCCCCGACTCACAGCCGATGGTGGTCCACGTCGGGACGGGCTCGACGGCTGCGTTCACGCTGTTGATGCGCAGCCCTGGCAGGAAGGAAGTTGCGTCCCTGCCGGAGGCGATGACGCCCCTCGGGTCGCAGTGATGCACCCAAGGCCCCGTGGCCTCCCGGTAGAGGACGTCATAGCCGCGGACCTGGGTCGAAGCCCCGGGGCGGGGCGTCACCGCCACCTCGAAGGTCGCCGCTCCTTCGCGCCCGCCGTCATCGGCTGGGAGCGAAACCCGGAGTCTCAGCTGGTGGAGGTTCTCGTCTCCAAGTTGAAGAACCTGGGTCGCGGTGTCGATGCAGTCGCTGGACATGGGACAGTAGTTCACGGTGAACCGGGTGCCCTCCGCCTGGATGCTGTGAATCGTGACGGACTCGCCTGTGCCGGATGTATGGGGATTCTGTAGCACTCCCGTCACGGTGTATCCGCCGAGCAGGTCCCCGGGCCTGCTGGGGACTCGGCCCATCAAGCGGACAGAGGGGCTGCGTGCGCTGGTCGAGGCCGGGATGTTCGCGAAGGCTTCGGGACAGAAGCGGGGTCTCCCATCCACCTGGAAGCAGTAGGTGCCGCCCTCGACGACGAAGATGCCCAGCCCGTTCGTCTCCGGAGGTCGGCAGCTGGGTTGCCCGGTCGGACATTCCCATGGCGACAGGGGTATGGCTTCCGGGGGGAGGACACAGGTCTCCGAGCGGCAGTCCTGGACGGGCAGGCTCTCGTTGAGGCCGGGCTCTCCGGGGGGCGTGGGCCTCACGCAGGACTTGCTCCCGGGGAACAATACACAGCACCCGCTGACCCCCATGGCCAGGAACAGCACCACCACGTACTGGAGCCTTGCGCTCACTCGCGAGCCGAGTCCGGGAGGGCGGAGGCACTGCTTCGTTGTCATTGCCAGTCCATTCATCGTGGGGCTTGTATAGCGAACGTCGTGCCAGAGCGGGCCGAGTGAACAGGGCTCCCCGCGCCGCGAGGAGTCTCGATGACTTGCGAAGCGACGCGGGCCCGCAGTGGTGGAGCGAGGGTCGGTGGCACAGGAAGAGGCACCGCCTGACGTGTGCCCGTGGCACAAGCGTATGATGGCAACCATGGAACGGGAACTGGAACGGTCGACGGTGCGCTCCAGCAGGGATGTCGCTGGCGCTCATGCGAGCGATGCGGCTCGTGTCCCAGGGCTGCTGCGCCTCTTCGGAGGAGGCCGGGCAATGGCCGTGGCGATGCCCTCGAGTGGGGAGGTCCTGGAGTTGGGGCGAGGCGCCACCGCGCTGGGTGAGGTCCAGGACGCGAAGATGTCGCGGCGTCATGCCCAGGTCCGCTTCGATGGGCGGAGCTTCTGGGTCACCGACCTGGGCAGTCAGAATGGCACGTTCGTGGACGGTGAGGCTTTTCCCAAGGGGACGGTCCATGAGGCGAGGCGTGTGGTGCGCATGGGGGACTCGCTCTTCGTTCCCTGCCAGGACCTACGGCCGTTCCAAGCCGAGGGGGTCCAACTCGTGGAGGGGTTCGTGCGGGGGCCGGCGATGCAAGGTCTGCTCGCGGAAGTCTCCCGGGCGGCCAGTCTTGGCTTTTCGCTGCACATCCATGGGGAGAGCGGTACTGGCAAGGAAGGCGTGGCACGCGCCTTCCACTTCCACTCTCACCGGCGAAGTGGCCCTTTCATCGCCGTCAACTGCGCGGCCATTCCCCTGAGCATCGCGGAGCGACTGCTGTTCGGCGCTCGGCGGGGAGCGTACTCAGGGGCCGACGTGGACGCCCCGGGTTACCTCCAGTCCGCGGATGGAGGCACCTTGTTCCTCGACGAGGTCGTGGAACTGGACCTGTCGGTCCAGGCCAAGCTCCTGCGGGTACTCGAGAGCAGGGAGGTGCTCCCGTTGGGGGCTTGGAAGGCACAGCCGATAGACTTGCGAGTCTGCTGCGCCAGCAACAAGGACCTGCGCGCCCTGGTGGCCAACGGGCAGTTGCGCGAGGACCTGTACTTCCGCATCGGCCGACCGGAGGTCACGCTGCCGCCGTTGCGCCAGCGCCCCGAGGAGATTCCCCTGCTGCTCGAGCAGGAACTCCAGCGGATCTCGCCCGGGATGGGCCTGCACGTCTCGCTGGTCGAAGAGTGTCTGCGGAGGCCCTGGCCCGGTAACGTCCGCGAGTTGCTGGTCGAGCTGCGCGGCGCGGTACAAGCCGCGCTCATGCAAGGCGCGTCTCGTGTCGAGGCACGTCATCTCGGTCCTGGCGCCGGAGCGAGCTTCGGGCCGGCCTTGTCACGGGCTCCCGAAGCGCAGCGAGAACCTCCTCGGCAGCGGGCGCCATCGAAGGCGAAGCCCCTGCCTCCCGACGAGCGTGCCCGCATCGAGCAGGCCCTGCTCCAGAACGGAGGCAACGTGACCGCCACGGCGCGAGCGCTCGGCATCCATCGCACGCAGCTCCGGAGGATGCTCGAGCGCCACGCACTCACTCCTCCCGATGCGGACGAACAGGAGTGAGTCAGGGAGACGGCCGCCCACCTCGAAGGCTCTATCGACGGAGGGGCGCTGGAGCCGGATGCATCCTCCTCTGCTCATGAAGAGGCTTCGGCTGGAGCCGAAGCGGCAGGACGCAGGGAGCGCTCCTCTTCGCAGCATGAGGGAGGCTGCTCTTCCGTAGGGCTGCTGGGGGGCGGCAGCATGAGGTGAACTCACGCGACTCCCACACCTCGATTCCCGCTGGCCGTGATGCCGAGAGGCGTTGATTACACGTACCACGCCAGACCGTGCTCACGACCGAAGTCCTGGTCCCGCTGGCCGTGATGCCGAGAGGCGATGCGCACATCTTCGTCTGCTTGGGGGTGTGCCTCCCCAAAATTCGGGCGCCGAGTCATGCGGGGCGTCAAGGCCACGTTCGACAGTGCGTCAGGCGAGTGAGCGCGACGCGTAGGGGCCGAGGCCATCGAGCGCCTGTAGCGGCGAAGGGCGAGGTGGAGCACCGGGGGCGGCAGCGGGGCGTACCAATCTGATGCTGCGCGCGGCCTGGCTCGACACGGCCTGCGGAGGCCTGCCCGCGTACGCCGTGGATGCCGGCCGGGCGCGGGTCGCGATTGGCCACGGGAGTCTCAGGACAAGGCCTCGCGCGTCCCCGGTCCCGCGCGCCTCGAAGCATGCGACTTTTACCCACCTCGGCACATCGCCCGCGAGCTCACGCGCGTCGCCACCACGCATTCCTTGTGAAGCAGGCATCGAGAGGATCAACACCACAGACGGGAGGTCACCCACTGAGTAGTTTGCGGATATTCACTCGGACCCCGATTGAAGGGCTCGCCCGGCCCGTCTTTGAAATTGCTGGATATTACTCGCCTTTCGGCCCTCAGAGAGTTGAGTCCTCTCAGAGATCGCCGAGAAGGAGTTCGCGCAGGGCTTCATTCGGGGAGCAAAAAAGAAGGCCCTGCCCCAACCCGGCAGGGCCTTTTTGCTTTCCTACGGGCCTCGCGATGAACACCGCGGGGCCTTCGTGCTCAAGCCGCTGAATCCCCAGGGATTTTCCTCGCGGTGCTGAAGAGCGCGCGCTGGCAGGGCGCAGCCCGTATGGCGGGGGGCCCGGCCGTCGATTCGGCTGGCCCGGCGCACGTCCCGCGTTTGGGCCACGTGCGGAGTCATCCGTCGCGCCCGTACAGCTTCCACGAAGCACTGCACGTCATACCCGGCATCCTCTGCGCGCCAGCCTCGACTCCGGGTCGGTCGTTGACGCGTGCGCGGCGTTGCTTCTCTTCTCGCCGTGGAAGTCGACGGTGGGGTTGCCCTTGTCGTCCGGAGGCTCCTGGCTCACCAGGTCAGGAGGAGTCCCTGCTCCGGTGCGGGAGGTCGTCCCCGCACCGGAGTTTTTCAGCAGCCTGCTAGCTCACGGGCACCGTCCCGCCGTCGATCACGTACTCCGCCCCGGTGATCGCGCTCGCTCGGTCCGAGACGAGAAACCCGATCAACTCGGCGACCTCGGCCGGACGCGCGGGGCGCCCGAGAGGAATTCCGCCGAGCGAGCGCATCACGAGCTCCTTCGCGCCCGCCTCGTCGGTGCCGTTCTTCGCCGCGATCTCGCTCATGAATCCGACGGAGGCCTCGGTCTCGACCCAGCCCGGTGACACGCGATTCACGCGCACGCCCTGCGGCGCGACCTCCTTCGAGAGGGCCTTGCTGTAATTCGAGAGTGCGGCCTTGGCCGAGGCGTATGCGGTCGTCGCCTCATGAAGCGGCATCTGCCGCTGGATCGACGTCACGTGCACGACCACGCCGGTCCGGCGCTCGCGCATTCCGGGGACCAGTGCCCGGTCGAGACGCACCGCCGCCATCAGGTTCAGGTCGATCGTCTTCTGCCACGCGTCGTCGTCGAGGACGGAGAAGCCGCCCGCCGGCGCCGACGTTCCACCCACGACGTGGACCAGGATGTCCATTGCTCCGGCGGCCTTCACGACGCGCGCGCAGCCCTCGGCCGTGGCGACATCGGCGGCGATGAAGCCCTCGCCCGTTCCCTCCCGCGCGGTCGTCAACACCGTCGCGCCGGCCGCGCGCAGCCATGCGACCACCGCCTTGCCGATGCCCTTCGTTCCGCCCGTCACGAGCGCGCGCTTCCCCTCTAGCTCTCTCATCACGTCATCTCCTTCCGCAGGGTTGAAATGGGCATCACGGCTCACGCGCCGATGCTCAAAGCCGCGATCCGATCGCCCTTCATCCGGAACGCAAAGGTGAGCGTGATGGGACTGCCGGGAAACTGGCCCGTCACTTTCGCGCGAACCTCGCAGGCATCGTCCTTCGCGTTCACCTCGATCGGCTGCGCGACGGCCTGATACTTCACCTGGGAGTCACGCCACCATTCGTCGATGGCCGCATGCCCGACATGCCGATGTCCCTCATCCTCGACAACGGCATCGGGCGCGAAGGCGTGGAGCGGCGTGGCACTGTCCGCGTCGAAATAGGCTCGAATTGATGGGTGCATTGTCATGACCCAAGACGTAAGCCCGCGCGATTGCCCGCTCAATAGGGACAAACTAGGATGTGACATCCCGACCTACAGGACTATCGATGTATCAACCCGGACTGAATGATCTCGATGCCGTCCTCGCCGTCGCTCGCAGGAGCTCGTTTCGCGGCGCTGCCCTCGATCTCGGGATGTCGACGACGGCGATGAGCAGCGCGATCGCGAAGCTCGAAGCACATCTTGGCGTCCGCCTCTTCAACCGCACGACGCGCAGCGTCTCGCTGACCGACGCCGGCAGAGCGTTCGTCGAACAGGTGGCTCCGGGACTCGAGGACATCCGCGGCGCGATGGACGCGGCTCGCTCCCAGCAGGCAAAGCCGTCCGGCATGCTGCGCATCAACACATTTGCGACAGCGGCGCGCGAGATCCTCGCGCCACTGGTGCTGGAGTACCTCCGCCGCCATCCGGACGTGCATGTCGACGTCGTGACCGAAGGCCGGCTGGTCGACGTCGTCGCCGAGGGGTTCGACTTCGGCGTGCGGATGGAGAACCTCGTGCCCACCGACATGATTGCCATTCCGCTTGGAGAGCCCCAACGCCATGCCATCGTCGCTTCGCCGGCGTACCTGAAGAAGCACGGTCGGCCGCGCGTCCCATCGGACCTCTTCCGTCATCGGTGTATCCGGGTGCGCTTGCCGAACGGCAGCCTCTTCCGGTGGGAGTTCCGTAAGCGGGGGCAGACGGCCCTGATCGATGTGACGGGGCCCATTACGCTGGACGAGGCCAGCCTCTCGCGGATCGCAGTCCTGGAGGGCATCGGACTCGGCTTCTTCATGGAGCCGGACGTGCGAGGCGACATCGAAGCGGGACGCCTCGTTCGCGTGCTCGAGGACTGGACACCGGAGCTCGCTCGGCTCTGCCTCTACTACCCTGGCCGGCGCAATTCCTCGGCCGCTCACACGGCGTTCGTCGCACTGGCCCGCGAAGTCGCGGTAGCTCGCAAATGAGGCTCGCAGAATGAAAAGTCATGAGCATCCTGCGGGAAGACCGAAGATGCATAAAAAGGCGTGCCGCGATGGCAGCCGCCGGTGAAGCGCTCGGGTCCTTCCACGCTCATCCCGCTTTGCGACGGAAGTGGAGCGCCTGCACGCCGGACTTGAACCGCTGCGTCGAGAGGAGCTCGAGCTGCCGCGCACTCGACAGGCCATGAAACAACGTCGGCCCGCGGCCACTGATGATGGGATGAACGACGATGCGGTACTCGTCGATGAGCCCCCACTCCTCGAGCGCAGCCGCGAGCTTGGGCGCTCCGACGAGGACACCCCGCTCGGTCTTCACTTTCAGCGCCGAGATCGCCTCGCGAAGGTCACCCTCCACCTTGATCGTGTTCTGCCACGGAAAGTCGCTCCGCGAGCCCGACACGACGTACTTCGCCTTCGCCTCGAGCTTCTGTGCCCACTCGCGCATCGCGCGCGGCGCCTTTTCGTCGCGTGCCACCGCGGGCCAGGCTCCCTCCATCAGCTCGTAGGTGTTGCGCCCGAAGAGCATCGCCCCGCTCTGCTCCATGAGCTGCCTCCAATAGTCGTGCAGTTCGTCGTCCACGATCCCCTGCGTGTGATCGATGCACCCGTCCAAAGTCACATTGAGACCGAAGGTGAGGAGGCCCATGGCGTGGGATTCTACGAAAAGCGCGCCCAGCGCGCAGCAGCCCGAGCCATCGACGCAATGCCCCATCCCCGGTGGGTATCGGCGAGCAGAAACCCGACGACATCCAATCCATCACCCGGATCTGCTGCGCACTGCGCGCAGAAACCAGACCCCATCGCGGGCGATACTCCACGCGATTCGTCGAACGGGTACGGACTTCCAGCAGCAGGCAGCGACCGCTGGCGAGAGCAGGCAGGCCGCAGTGCCGTACACGGATGGATTCAAGTCCCAGAGGGTGAAGCGGAGTGACGCGCGGCCCTGAGTCGCGCCGTCCCATCTCAGCGGAGGGCCTTCTCCAGCTCCTCGCGGCTGAAGTCCCTCGAGAGGTTGTTCGGGTCCCAGAGGGCGGCCAGCTCGACGATGGCCGGCAGCAGGGCCTGGATGCGGTCCTTGAGCCTGGCGCGCACGTGCTCCTTGAACCGCTGGTTCTTCATGCGGGCCAGCTCGCGCACCTCTTCCGGGACGCGGTTGACCAGGTCGTCGAGGGGGCGCAGGCCCCGCTCGAGCGCGCTGTCGACCTCGCTCTGCAGGTTGCCCGGCAGGGCCTTGAGCTTGCTGGCGGCGTCCTTGCGAGTGATTTCCTCGATGTGCTGACGGAAGAGGTAGGACTCCGCGAGCTGCTCGAGGGTCTCGCTGCCCAGGGACTGGACGAAGATGCCCTTGAACTTGTCGCGGAACTTGTTGTCGAGCTCCTCGGTGAGCCTCCAGTCGGTGTCGATGGCCGAGCACACCTTGTCCTTGAAGCCGGAGGCCTCGCTTCGCTGGGCCGAGCTGGGCACGCGTGAGGCCCAGTCGGAGAGGTAGCCCTTGGCCTGATCGAGCATGACCTTGGCCTTCCCCAGGTCGTTCTTGTCACGGTACGTGTCGACCTCCGCCCGCGTCGCGTTGAAGAGCAGCAGGACGCTGCCCTTCTCCGCCTGCACCAGGCTTTGGTAGGCCGACACCAGGTTGCGGTAGTGGCCCTTCTGCACCTGGTAGATTTCGGAGCCACCCTGCACGGCGTCCAGCAGGTTGCGGTCGATTTCGTCGGGGATGTCGACATCGAACAGCGAGGCGACGAGCTTGGCCAGGTCCACGCCCTTGCCGCCCAGGAGCTTGTCATCGAGCTTGAGGGCCACGTCGAGCGACTTCGCGGTGGCGCGCGAGACGCTCTCGCTGGTGCGCTTGAGCACGCCCGGGGCGAGTTCGTCGACAATGGACTGCGCCATCCGTGAGACTTGCTGCACCACCTGACGCTGGTCGTTCTCGAAGATGACGTCCTTGGACAGCAGGAAGGTCCACTTGTCCCACAGCTCGCCCAGCATCTTGTTGAGCAGGTCCTGGTGGACGAGCAGGTCGTCGTGGAGCTGGGGCGTCTGCACCTTGGCCAGGGAGTCGAAGAAGGCCATCTCGTGCTCCAGCGCCTGGTACCAGAAGAGCTGGAGGGCGGGCGAGAGCATGTTGTCCTTGGCGGCATCACCAAAGGCGCGGCTGATGTCGGCCGTGGCCGTGGCGCAGCGCTCCTGCCACTTGCGCTGCGTCCCCAGATTGCCGGCGCTGGTGCGCTCGCTGGCGTCGAGCATGGCCGAGAGGGCTTGATCGGCCGCGTTTCCAACCTTCACGATGGCGTCGCTCAAAGCGCGCTTCACCGTGTCGGGGGCGCCCTCCGAGGCGCGGTTCAACCGTTCGTTGAGTTCAGAGACGCGGCTTGAATACCAGCCCATGGAGTGCTCCTTACAGGCTCTGCTCGCTGGTGATGCGCCAGGGGCCACCGTTGCGGCGTTGGACCGTCCAGCGCCGCCGCACGTCGACTGAGTTGAAGGTGCGGGTCTGGCCCTCGAAGAGGCCGACGTGGTCCAGCTCCAACTCGACCTCCTCGATGCGCTGCAGGCCCGGGGCCTCGTCGCCTTGGATGACGACCCGTACATCGCCCATCCAGCGCACCCGCGCGTCGAGCACCTTGTTGAGCAGGAGTTGCCGCGAGCGCACCCACTCACTGTCGCGGCCGTTCCATGTCCAGACCGGGTAGTAGATGGGCCGGTCGGTGTCTGGCACGGCGCGCCAGTCCGCGAAGAGGCCGTTCCAGGTCTCCTGGTCGCCGCGCTTCACGGCCGAAATCATCGCGGTGAGGACCTCGCGCGGGCTCGCGTCGTCGGCCGGAGCGCCGAAGCTCTCCTGGCTGAGCGTCTCCTCTCCAGCGAAGCGCGGTCCGCCCTCGCTCGAGTCACTGACGTCGACGCAGACCACGCCGCCGACCAGAGCGGCGACGGGCTCTACCTCCAGGCCGGCGGCGGTGCGGCCCGAGCCCGCGAGCAGGCGGGGATCCGGAAGGATGCGGCCGAGCACGGCGATGTCGAGCCTCACCGACGGGGCAACGCGCTTCTGGTAGCGCTGCATGGCGGAGAAGACCTTGTTCATGGCCGGGGTGTTGGCGGGGCAGAAGACCCAGGCGCCGGACTGGTTCCAGGCCAGGTAGCCCTTGCCCATGTCGACCAGCCACTCGCGCTGCGTCACCGTCGGCAGTGAGACCAGCTTGCCCGTCACCGCCGAGCGGTCACCCCGGAAGGGGTCGACGACAGGGAAGGCGCTGAGCGTCTCTCCCGCACGCGCCTCCAGCAGGGCCTTCCACGCCGCCGCGGCCTGGAGGCCAATGGCCTTCACCTGCTCCTCGCCCCGGGTGCGGAACTCGAGGGCATCCGCCGGGAGCGTGACGAGGTCTCCATCGAGACAGGCACGCACCGTCTCCCAGTCCTCGCGCATCGCCGTCGCGAAGGGGCCGGGATGATGCTCGACGAGGAAGTCGACGCGGGCCTTGTGTCCGAGGTGATTCGCGAGCTCCGCGCGCGTCCCTCGCGAGGTGCGCCAGGCGCCGAAGGTGCTGTCGAGCAGGCGCTCCCAGTCGAAGACGCGCTTCTCGAGCCATGACATCCAGGTCTCGTTGAAGCCGTCGCGACCCATGCGCTCGGGTCCTCCCGGTCCGATGAGCTGCCGCGTCGTATCGGCGATGCTCCAGGTGCGTTCATGGAGCAGGGCGCCGCTGAACTCGTGCTCCTCCCAGCCCTCGCCGGGCTCGCGCCGGCGAACGATTCGCACCTGGACCTGGTCACCCTCCTTTCGCCCCTGTTTGTCCCAGGTCTGGTTCTCGGCGTACTGGCCGAGCATGAAGGGCACGGTGCGCTGCGTGGTGGCCAGGTCGGGTGGCTTGACGACGGGCTGACCGTCGATGGCGATGACCCGGTCGCCCACGCGCAGTCCCGAACCGCGGAAGCCGCTGTCCCAGGAGATCCACGCCACGTGGAGGTGGGGCGTCAGGGCGTCGAAGCGCGCGTCGAGCTTGAGGCCGCTGCGCAGGCCATCTTGGAGGTATTCCTTCTCGGCGCCACGTGGGTTCATGAAGGCGTCCCTGCCCTGAATCCCCGCCCCCTGCGGAGATGAGGCGTCGTTCTCTATCTCGCGGGCCTCGGCGCTTCAAGGAAGGGGGACGCCGGAGCACCTTCGCCCGCGTCTCGACATGGGTGTCCGAGACGACTGGCTTGCTCGTCCACGTGGGGACCGATGCCTCGCGGTCACCTCGTGCTGAGCAGGAAGGGTGGCGTGGCAGGCGCAGGTCCGTGAGGCCGTTGCTGGACTCGCGCAACAGGCGCCGAGCGTGGGCCCCGTTCAGGACGACGACAGGGTCCAGCGGCTCCCGACGAATTGAGCCAATGACTCTCCACAGGGGAACTGTAGATGGCCGCGGTTGAAACCGTCGCGTGAGTGAAGCCACCCGAGCCGATCCGCGGCCTCGACCACCTCGTCCGCCCTGGCTTCTGGGGGCGCGAAGAGCTGCACGCAGCGACGGGGAGACGGTTTTCACGAGCAACTCCCGGTCAGTTCTCGCGAGCGCTGCGGACCAACTGAGTGGCGGGAAGCTCCGCAAGCAGGTGGTCGATGCAGGTACGTACCGCCGCCGTCAGCGACCGATGGGCGCGGTAGAGCAGATAGACACCGGCAGCCTCCCCTTCCCAGCCTTCCAGGACTCGAGCCATGTGCCTCTTGTTCACATCCTGGGCGCACAGCGACTCGGGGAGCATCGCGATGCCGACACCCGCGAGCACCGCGCGATAGGCAGCGGAGAACTCGCTCACGTAGAGGCGCGGCGCGAAGGTGAAACGTCGCTTCGTGCGACCTTGGGCGAGCGTCCACGTTGCGTGGCCGTCCGTGGCGCGCGTCGCGATGCAGTCGTGAACGGCGAGCTCCTCGACTCCGCGAGGCGTGCCGTGCTCCTTCAGGTAATGCGGGCTCGCGAACAGCAACTTTCTGGTCGTTGGGCGGACCTCGCGCGCAACAAAGTCGTCGGTGTCGTTCAATTTTTCCGTCATGATCGCGATGTCGAAGCCGCTGTCGGGGTCGGGGCGACGTCCGTCGATCTCCAGGTCGATCGACACCCCCGGGTGCTTGGCGAGGTACAGGTAGACCACGTTGGCGACGGCGGCTCCGAAGGCGGTCGGCGCGGCGATGCGAACGCGGCCGCGAGGTTCATCCTGGAGCTCGCGAACCCGCCCGGTGCCTTGCGCGAGGTCGTCCATCGCGCGTTCGGCATGGTCGAAGTACTTACGCCCCGCGTCCGTCAGGCGAAGCGTCCTCGTCGTGCGCTCGAGGAGCCGCAGGCCGAGCGCCGACTCGAGCCGGGCGATGCGGCGGCTCACCGTCGAGACGGGAACCCCGCGCTCACGAGCAGCGGCAGAGAAGCTCCGCCGTTGCACCACTCGCACGAGCAGAGCGACGTCGTTGAGGTCCAGGTCTATTTTTGCACGCATGATAAGAGTCCGTTTCCGATTGGCATACTAGTGCGTGCTCGTCCCGGCCGGTATCTCGTTGCGCATGACATGGTCGACCGAACAGACGCGCTGGCTCATGAAGGTGCTTCAGCCAGAACAAACCGTGGCATCGCTTCCCGGGGCTGCGGCGCTCACCGAGCCGATGCGCGCGGCTCTGCTCGGCCTCGCTCCGGACGCCTACTCAACCGAGCTCGGGCGCCTGCGGGCAGGCGCGAAGGAGGCCGCGCGCGAGCTGCTCGCGGATCCCGCGGTGGGCGCGATGGTGGACCGCCTTCCCTTGCGGCCCGGGGCGAGGGTTCTCGCGTTCGGCGATAGCCACACCTCTGATCCGCAGTCGTGGGCAGTGATCCTGAACGAGATGTTGGCCGCGCGCCGTCCCGCGGATGGAATCTCGATCGACGTCAGCGCTGTCGCCGGTGAGACGACAACGCACGGCCTGATTCGAATCGGCGGGGTCATCGCGAGGAATCCAGACTGGATCTTGTTCTTCATCGGAATGAACGACGCTCGAACACAAGGCCCGACGCCGAGCAAGACGCTCGTCGCTCCCGAAGAGACGGCGCGCAACCTCGCGGAGCTCCGCAAGCGCGTCTCCCGGGAGACGAAGGCACAGTGTCTGTGGGTAACTCCTCCCCCGGTGCTCGAAGATCGCGTGTCGAAGCATTGGGGGTTGTCCCGCTTCGGGGTTCGCTTCCGCAACGAGGACATCGCCCGCGTCGCCGAGGTCATTGCCGCCTTCGACGAGCCCGCGATCGAACTGTTCGCGAGGCTCGGCCTGCCACCCCCGCAGGATCTGCTCATGGAGGACGGGCTTCACTTCACGCAGGAGGGGCAAAAGAGAATAGCGCTCGAAGTCGTGCGCGGCTGGGCCGACGCGAGGGCGCGATGAAGTATCTGGTCACGGGCGCGACCGGTAGCATCGGCTCGGGGGTAACCCGGTGCCTCCTTTGTATGGCCGCGCCAGCTTCGACTTGCTGCTCCGTCGCGTGCTGCTCAGCGTCTGAGCCTGCCGACCCCACGAAGTGCGGGAGCGCCACGGAACGGGGCGGCTCCCACTGGACCCGAATTTCCGGTAGCCACAGGCCAGGTGAAGAGCGCCCGGAGTCGAGACGATGCTCGGCCTCCGGGCGCCCTGGGGGCTCAGCGATTCACTTCACATGGAAGGCGAGGTCGTCCACGTCCGTGGTGCTGCCGCCGGGGCATGCGCCCGACAGGGTGGAGGGACGGAGGACCGCCCGGACGGCCTGCGTGGTGCCCGACGGGAGCGTATAGGTCTTCGTCACCCACGCGTACCCGGCGCTGGACAGCGTCGTCGTGCCCAGGCTCACCCAGGTAGGGCTCGAGGCATTCGCCGCGCGGAAGATCTCCAGTTGCTCTCCCGCCGCCGAGGCATACGCGCTGACCTCGACACGCACGCTCTCGCCCACCGCGAGCTCTCGGTCCACCCGCGGCGTGATGACCGGGTTGTCGACCGTGGTGACCCGAACCCGCTCGATGGAGGGGTGGGAGAGGTAGTCGCCGGAGGCGCCATCCGCGCAGGTGCCTTGCAGGGTGTTGGGCTGGTTGGCTTCCGGGTGCACCACTCCGCGCCCCTCGTAGAAGCTCCCGGAGTCACACGCCGTACCCACTGTCGAGCAGTACCCCACCTTCAGCACCGGATCGAACTCCGCGAGCCGGGTGGTGGCGGGCATGCAGGTCAACCCCGCCGCGGCACGCGCGCACACGTCCGCGTAGCTGTCTCCATTGACGTCGCCCAGCGCGAGCGTCGCGCCGTACTCCTCGCCCGACCAGTTGGCGGCATCTCCGAAGTTCGTGTTGAGGACGTAGCGGTAGTTCCTGAAGGAAGTGCCCGTGGAGAAGGCGCAGACGATTCCCGTCGAGTGCCGGCCGCACACGTCCGCGTAGCCGTCCCCATCCACATCGCCCAGCTTGATGGACTTGTAGCGCGACGGGCTCGTGGCCCACCCCGACGCGTCATCGAAGGCCATCTGCGTCCAGAGGGACGGCGTGCCGAAGCCGCTGCCCGTCGACAACGCGCACAAGATTCCGTCAGGACCCCGGACGCAGAGGTCGGCGAGGTTGTCGTTGTTCACCTTCGCGAGCTGGAAGGTGGTGGCGTACTCCGGCTGCGACCAGGACGACGCGGTGAATGCCGAACTCCACTCCGCCGCCGCCGCGAAGGTCGTCCCGCTGAAGAGGCTGCAGACGATTTTGCCGTTCGCGTCCCTGCCACAGATGTCTCCATATCCGTCCCCATCGACGTCCCCGACGCGAATCGAGCCGTAGCGAGCCTCCGTGGCGTTCCAGCCATTCGCATTCGAGAACGACGTCGAGGGCCAGGCCGAGGTCTGGAAGCCCCCTGTGAGCGCCTTGAAGCAGAGGTAGCCATCGACTGCGCGAATGCAGGCATCCGCCTTGCCATCGTTGTCGATGTCCGCGAGCTGGAAGGTCGTGCTGTACTCTCTCGGCTTGTAGCCCAGGGTGTCCGACACGACGGAGAGCCACAGCGCCTCCGCCCCCATGGAGCCGTCGGCGTTCGACAGGGCGCAGCGGAGGCCCGCGCTGCCTCGACCGCAGACATCGGCCCGGCCATCCCCGTTGAGGTCTCCCAGTCGGACGGTGCCGTGGTAACCGATGTCGGTGTTCCACAGGTCCGCGTCGGACAGGTAGGTCGTCGTCCAGTGGGTCGGTGACGGGAAGCTGAGCGTTCCCCGGACGCCCGGAATCGCGTCGAGCGGGACGAAGACATACGGGGTTCCCGACCTGGCCTTCAGCTTGGTGACCAGGGACACCACGAGGTCATAGGACCAGGTCGTTCCGGCGAGGCCCTCTACCGGGCTTGCGTCGTGCAACTGCAAGATGCCCCGCTCCCGCGGGCCCGCCACGGTGCCTGCATCAGGGTTGGTTACATACGGGATCTCACCTTCATAGATGTAGCTGTCGGCACACGCCGCGGGCGTCCCGCCCAGCCCCGCGCAAGCCCAGTCATGGGCATCCCAGTCAAAGCAGAACGGGCCGGCCATCTTGGACAGCAGGGGATCGTTCCGGAGGTGGTTCGCGACCGCCGCCGACCCGTCGCAAGCATTGACGCCGTTGTGAGGATTCTGACCCCACTTGTCGCCGGGCGCTCGGAAGAAATACATGCCGTCGCTGATGTGGGGATCCAGAAGGACCTGGGTATTGTGACTGGTAGGGATGTCCGATCTGTTCATGCGTCAAGACGCGGTCGGTCCGACTTGCCGTCTCAGCCTCCTTGGCCGGGGCGGATTGAATGCAAGCAACGCTCAGCAGGAGCGGAGTCAGGAGGAGGATTTTCATTGAGTTTGTGTGGGCCGTGTTGGGGGCCGCCTCATCTCCTATCACTCACGTCCGGCGTCCCCACGCCTCATGTTGCGTCATTCATATCGTCGGACGGTCTACCCAGAATTCGGAGTCAACAAGGGCACGCCCCGGCCTCGAGGTTCGTGTCAGGTCCGGGCCCGCCAGGTCAGCCACTCCCCCGGACGTGCCAACTCCACGTTCACCTTCCGCGTGCGCGCGGCGGCCAGAAGCAGCGCTTCCGCGTCCGGGACCTCCTGGTAGTCCTCGGAGGCAGCGAGGCCGTAGTGGATGGGCACGAGGAGCTTTGATCCCAACACCACGGCCGCGGCCACCGCCTGCTCCGGCGTCAGGACGGCATGCACGTCGCTCACGGGCTTGCGCCAGCCGAAGCGCGCCCCGTTGATAGGCAGGAATGCCGCATCGAAGGGGCCGAACTGTCGCCCGATGTGCCACCAGGAGCCATGCCACAGCGTGTCGCCGCAGTGGATGATGCGGCGGCCTCCACCGGAGACGATCCACGAAACCTGGGGATCCCCATAGCCATCCACCGCGGGAACGGCGGTGGCGGTGAAGTCATTGAGCAAGAGGGGCTCGTAGAGCGGGGCGGACCGCACGCGGAATCCCGACGCGGAAGCCGCCGCGGCCATGTCCGGGGCGCACACCAGCGTCCCGCTGTCCCCCAGCGCCTGACGGACGGCCACCCGGTCGAAGTGGTCGGGATGGCGATGCGTCACCAGGACGAAGCGGCCCCCGTCGCTCACGTCCAACGGGACGAGCGGGTCCTTCAGCGCGGCCCCCCACACGGTGGGGTCGCTCAACGGGTCCAGGAAGAGCGTGTCCTGTCCGAGCCGCAGCCGCACTCCGGCCCAGGCCAACCGCTGGGCGCGAAGCGCGGCGCTGTCGACAGGCTTCGTCGCACGGCCCGTCCCAGGGGGGAGCAGGACCGCGCCCGCGGAGAGCGCCACCGCCGCACGCAGGAAGTCCCGACGGCCCGTCCGCGAAGGCCGGGCCCTCTTGCCCAGTCCCTCCGTGTTCGAGGGTTCCATCCGGAATGGAGAGAAGGAAGTCAGGGCGTCCTGGCTCACCGAGCCCCCGGGGAGGCCACGAGGTTGATGCCGAAGAGACGCACGCCGGTCTCGGTCCGCGGCTGATGACGGCTTGCCGGCGGGAAGAACAGGTATGAGCCCGGCCCCAGGCGCTGCTCCCCTTCGATGAGCTCACCGCTCACCACGAGGACCTCCTCGCCGGTGTCGTGGACGTCCACCCAGGGCCACTGACTCCCGGGAGCCATGTCCACGACCCAGACCCTCACGTCGCGAGGACCTGGCAAGTCCCTCCGAAGGCAGCCGGGGCCGACGACGACCGGTTCAATGTCGTCGATCCGCACGGACGACCATGGGGGTACGGCAAGGCTCTGAATCCTCGGGAAGCTGTCTGACCGGGTCATCCGTCCGTGCTCCTGGCGCTGGGACACCCACGTTAAGGGGACCCATTCCATGAGCGCAGCGAAACGATTTCGCGATGATGCTGAACCGGGCTCATGTGAAGCTGACCGGCATGCTCGAGCTCCGTCACTTCAAGCTGATTGCCGCGGTCGCCGACACTGGAAGCCTGGCCGCGGCGAGCCGGCAGCTTCACCTCACGTCCTCGGCACTGAGCCATCAACTCCGTGATGCCGAGGAGCGCCTGGGCGTGCAGCTCTTCCAGCGCCGCCTGCGCCGCCTGCTCCTGACCGGCTCAGGCGAGAAGCTGCTCCTCTCCGCACGGCGGGTCCTGAGCGAGGTGGCCCAGGCCGAGGCGGTCTGCCGTGCGCACCCGCAGGACGACCTGCTCCGGCTCAGCACGGGCTGCTACACGGTGTATGGCTGGCTGCCGCCCATCCTGGGGCGGTGGCAGGCCGAGCACCCACGCGTCGAGCTGCGCATCGTCCTGGAGGCCACGCGTCAGCCTCTTGGGGCGCTGCTGAATGGCGAGCTGGATCTCGCCTTGACCACCGACGTCCCGCCGCAGGCCCGTCTGGCACAGACCGCGCTCTTCGAGGACGAGCTCATGCTGGTGGTCCCCGAGGACCACGCGCTGGCGCGGCGGGAACATGTCACGGCGGAGGACCTGGTGAGGGAGCACCTGCTCACCTATGCCGCGCCTCGGGAGCAGCTCGATGTCTTCACGCGCGTGCTCTGGCCCGCGGGCATCGAGCCGCACCGGGTATCCCCCGTCCCCCTCACCGAGGCACTGATCGAGCTGGTGCGTGGCGGTATCGGCGTGACGGCGCTGCCTCAATGGATGCTGCCGGACCAGCGCCATGGACTGCGGACCGTCCGGCTCACCCCTCGGGGAATCAGACGCCGCTGGAGCGCCGTCACCCGCGCATCCCGCCAGCGCCCCGCTCCACTGACCCACTTCATCCAGTTGCTCCGCGAGCGCTTCTCCCTCCACGGCAAAGCAAGGCCACGGGCTGCCTCACGGCGAGGCGTGCCGCCGCGCATGGGTGTGTGACTCGGCTTTCGGCCCCTCAGAGCGTTTGAGTCCTCTGAGAGGAAAGCCGAGAGTTGGTGCCCACAGTTCGTTCACGTCTCGTGGACACCGAGATCGCTACTACAGCGCGAGCCCGATGTTCTGCCTCACCATCACGACGTTATCGAGCTTCTCCCCAGACCCGCCGCCGCCGCCGTCGCCCAGCTCGGGACTGTCCGTGATGCTGAGGGACGCGATCTTCGACCGGTCGAACAGGGTGCAGCAGGTCGATCCGCCGAACGCGAAGTGGCCAATCTCGTCGCCCCGCTGCACCAGGTCACCCGCCTTGACCGTCGCCACGCACGAGGACACCTCCGTCAGCCCCACGAAGACCATGGCGACCTCTCCGATGGCCGGATTCTCGGACTCGATGAAGAGAACCGTCCGGGTGTTGACGTGGCTGAGGAAGGGGAACGACGACGCGTAGTCCTGCTGCGGTGCCGGCTGCGCGAAGAAGAAGCCGGGGACCGTCCGCACCTTCTTGATCCGGCCATTCACCGGCGAGTGCCACCGGTGGTAGTTGAAGGGCATCAGGACGATCTGCACCCCAGGACTTGAAGCCGCCATGCGGCGCGGAGGGGGAATAGACGTAATCGTCCAGGCTCTGGTACTCCCGGGCGTCCGCGCTGAGCCAGTTCCCGGACGAGTCGTTCATGTAGGCGAGGGAGGCGGGCGTCTCCAGCTTGTCGTGATAGGCCTTCAGGATCGCGGAGAAGTAGGGCCGGATTCCCTCATTGGTGAAGAAGGCCCAGCCGGGGCCGTTCTCCATGAAGGGCTGCAGGACCGTGTAGAACGGCAGCGCGGCCATGAAGTTCGCATCGTATTTCGGAAGGCTGTAGAGCGCGTTGTCGAGTTGCTGGAAGAAGTCCGCGGGAGTCTTGATGTTGAGCGGGTTCTTCTGGTTGGCCGCGTCCAGCATGCTTCCGATGTAGATGCGGAGGAAGTCGTTCTCGGGACGCTTCACATACTCGACCAAGGCCTACACGGACGGCGCGAGCTCCTTGGGATGCTTGCGAGGGCTCTCCGCGAACAGGCGATTGGACTCCATGGCCCTCAACGCGGCCTGAGCGGGAGCTACCCTGGAGAGGAGTTCGAAATAGGAGACGCGCTTCATGGAAAGGCACCTTTCGTGAGAGTGCAAATGCACACAAACAAGAGACAGACAGCGGAGCGCCGCCTCGCAACGTACCGCGCACCCCAAAGCACTACAATTCTGAGCGAACACCTTGCGTCCGGGATGGCCGATGGCCCCTCATTCTGTAACACGCGAGTCCGACAGCACTTTGGCCCACCCAGCGTGAGTCGAATGGGGACGGCGTAGTGGACTTCCAGTGGGTGCAAGGGGACCGCGTTCCGAGAGGACCGCAAAGAGAATTTTCCAATCAAGTTCGGCGGCCATACCAAAGTCAGTCACTCAATGGCCTCATCATTGAGGACAAGTGGCCACACGAATGCCTCGCCACTGACGTCGTGGGCGCCCATTGCGTCACTGCACGCGAGCGAGGCGCGCACGAGCCCCAGGCGTGCCGCATTCTCGAACGAATGGCCGGCTGGACGACGAGTGCTCCACAGGCGCGATAGGCCTCCCGCTGACCAGCCTCGTCTTCGCGCCGTTCGCCACACGGCCTACTGCAAGCGCTGCCGGGTCGATTGTCTCTTCAATCGCTTGAAGCAGAATCGAAGGGAAGCAACATGCTACGAAAGGCGCGCCTCCAACTACTTGGCGATGGTCCTCTTGGCCTCCATCCGCCTCTGGCTCAAATTTGCGAACACGCCCTGGTCGGACGCACTCACGCCCCGAGCGGACGGAGTGGATGGGCAAAGGCGGGAGCGGCCCTCATCTACGAGGACCTGGGCGTGGCCACGGTACTTCCCGCGACCACGCCCTCCCAGACGCGTGTCTGCTTTCGCCCGGAGTTCCTCGGCCCTATCCCGTCCCTCAGTAGAAGGTGATGGTGAACTGCTCCCATTGCCCCACGGCGGCGCCGGCGGCATACACCGAGCCGTCGCCACCGTTATCGGCATACAGGTAGCGGGGGTTGAGGAGATCGTTCGTCGACAGGGCCACGGTGTCTCCGGTGCCGATGGTGAGCAGGCCCGTGCCGGCTATCTTCAAGATGCGGAAGGTTTCATAGTTGCCAGGCGCCGTGGGGGTGGCTGTCACCCCCGAGCCGCCACCGTTCACGGCCATGACATAGTTACCTGAGGCCGTCTGCAGGTGGATGAGGTCGCCGGTCTGCAGTTCGAACCCGTTGCGGTCCACCAGTTGGAACTTCTCCCAGGGACCCACGCCGGCACGATTAGCGTTCACCGCGCCGCCGCCGCCGCCCTCGGCCACCACGTAGTGGCCGCGCAAGGCACGCAGGGAGATGGTTCTCGAGTAGAGACGCGCCACGGTTGCCGCGTCCGTGATGCTCAGCGAATCGCGCTGCCCGATGGCCTGCCCTCCCAGTGGCTCGATGGTGGGTAGCCCATTCCTCGAGAACGCCGTCCTCGGGTAGTGCATGATGGAGCCGTAGTCATAGGCGAGGATGTCGTCACCGTCGGCGATCTGCTGGCTGAAGTTCTGCTCATAGCCCGCGGTGATGTTCTCGGGCCGGATGAGCACGTAGGTATTGCGGTCCTCGCGCGACTGCTCGTGCCACAGACCCAGGGCGTGTCCGATTTCATGGATGATGTTGCCCGTGCTGCACGCGGCCTCCAGCGACACCATCTGCCTGCCACCAATCCGTCCCACGTGGGCACTGCACCCGGTGCCCGTCTGGAAATTGACGTAGTTCGGGTACAGCGCCGCGTTGAGCACGGTGCGTTGCACGAAGCGCAGGTGCGTACGCTGTTGCCAGTGATTGATGGCGTCCGTGATTCGCGCCTGGTTTGGCACAGCCGCGTCGATGGTGTAGGGCACCTCGGAGTTGGGCCAGCGGAAGTTTGCTCCGGTGATGGCCACGCCCTGGGCATGGACCCCCGGGGCGTGGATACCTCCCCGGGCATTCACCTCGCGCACGCGCGCCTCCATCTCCTCCACCGTGCCGAGAACCATGTCTCCCTCGAGGATGGCCAGGCCATCCACCTCGGCGTACTTCACTGGCACCAACTTCCCTCTCGCGGCGTTCCAGGCGTAGCCCTCGCGAACCGGGGCGCCAGCAGGCACTCGGGCCATCTCCGGGTCCAGGGCGGGACGCGACTCCAATCCCTCACCGCAGGCGGTGAGGAGCAGGCTGGGGATGAACAGTGCAACCAGCGCGGACTTCAATGTGCTTCGAAGCATGGTGCCTCCTTTCCGGAAGGCATTCCGGGGAGCAGGAGACAACCACACCACTCTGACATTTGTCGTTTGAAATCAAGGACCGTCATCAATTCGCGACATGCCCCGGAGACTCCGCCGCATGGAGGATGCACTGCGTCTGGACTCATGAGCGCCAAGGCGAACGGACACATGTGGATTCCCCGTACATCTTTTAACTCTAGACCTCGGGCTCCAGGCGTAACGTCAGTTCATGACAAGCCCAGGCGCAAGGGCTCCACCAGGAAGCGGGGGAGGCATTTCAGCGCCTTTGGGGCTCCAAGCATCCGGTTCGCCTCCGCTAAGG
>NZ_RAWR01000143.1:0-28102 GCF_003986945.1 Corallococcus sp. AB018
CCGCGGAGGTGGAGCCGGCGCCCTCTCGCAGGGTGGTGGCCTTCGTCGTGGGGCCGGCGGTGCGGGTGGCGTGGCGGCTGGGGCCGGCGCTCGCGTTGGAGGCGGCGCTGTCGGGAGAGGTGCTCCTGGGACGCCCACGGCTGGGGTACGCGGTGGATGGCGGCTTCGTGCTCCGGGAGGACGGTGCGTCCGTGCGTCCCCGACTGGGAGTGGGGATGGTGATTTTTCCGTGAGCACCGATGACCCGAATGGGCGGCGTCCCTTCTCCTTGATGGGCATGAGGAGCTCGGGCTCACATGCGACCGTCGCGCCCCGTGGCGAGGACGCCCGGCTGACGGCGGCCATGCGGGGACAGCGCGACGCGACCGAGTCCCTGCTCCTGGAGCTGCTGCCGCGCGTGCGCAACCTGGTGCGCTACCTGGTGCGGGGGGACATGGACGTGGAGGACATCGCCCAGGAGTCGCTCATCGCGCTGGTGCGGGGACT
Organism: Corallococcus sp. AB018; assembly: GCF_003986945.1. Taxonomy (NCBI): domain Bacteria; kingdom Pseudomonadati; phylum Myxococcota; class Myxococcia; order Myxococcales; family Myxococcaceae; genus Corallococcus; species Corallococcus sp. AB018. The sequence goes on from NZ_RAWR01000143.1 coordinate 487, forward strand.
GCCCACCTATCGCGGCGACGGGCGTTTCCACGGCTGGGTGGACCGGGTGGTGGTGCGCACCACGTTCGCGTGGCTCAAGCGTTCACGCGGCCGCGAGGCCCGCTACAGTGGGGACCCGGTGGAGCTGTTGGCGGTGCCGTCCGACGAAGCGCCGGCGGACGAATATCTGCACCGCCGTCACCTGGTGACGTTACTGGACAGGTTGTCGACGGAGCAGCGGCACGCGCTGGTGCTGCACCACGTCCTGGAATTGAGCGTGCAGGAGATTTCGACAGAGCTGGGAGTCCCCTTCGAGACCGTGCGCAGCCGCCTGCGCCTGGGACGCACCGCCCTGCGCGCGCTGGCCTCGGATGGCGAGGCACCCGAGGGGGAGTCGTCATGAGCCCCCGCCCCCCCGACGACGGTGACGGTGAGCCGCTGGACGACCTGCTGCGGCCCCTGGACAACGGCAGTGGGCCCGCGCGGCGGCTGTCCCGGCAGCGTTCGAGCGCGCTCGTCCAGGCGGCCTTGGACGCGGCGCTCCAGCAGGCGCCGGAGCCGCCGCGAAGACGCAGGCGGCCTCCCGTGTGGTTGATGGCGGGCGCGGCGCTCGTCTTCACCGGGGCCGCGGCCGCCGCCGTGTGGCGCTATGCGCGGCCCGCGCAACCGCCCCCGCAGGTGCTGACGCCAGCCGTGCCGGAGCCGACGCGGATGGCCACGCTGGAGCCGGTGCCCCTGTCCCCGCCCGCGCCGCCCGAGCCCTTCGTCATCGAGCATCCCCGGCCGCTGCGTCCGAGCATCACCGTGAAGGAGTCGTCGAAGCCGGAGGACCTGCTGCGGCAGGCCAACGCGTTCCGTTCGGCGGGGAATTGGAAGGAAGCGGAAGGGCTGTACCTGCGCGTCATCCGCGCGGAGCCGTCGTCGCTGGCGGCGTACGTCGCGCGTGTGGCGTCGGGGGCGCTGCGGTTGGAGCACCTGGGCGACGCGCGAGGCGCCCTGCGCCAGTACCAGGACGCGGTGCGGCTGCAACCCGGTGGCATGTTGGATCCGGAGGCGCGCCACGGCGTCGCGGAAGCCCACCGCGCCCTGGGCGACACGGCCGCGGAGGCCCGAGCGCTGGGTGAGTTCCTCTCGCTGCATCCGGACTCGCCGCTGAGCGCGGCGTCGCGCGCGCGGCTCCGGGAGCTGTCGCCGCAATGAGGCTCCACATCGCGGGGTTCGTGGCCTGGACCGCGCTGCTGGGTGCCGGGTGCACGGTGGATGATCCGGTGGCCACGCTGCGTTCACCCGACGCGGGGACCGACGTTCCGGATGAATGGGCAGCGCACTGCGAGGACAGCGGGCCTCCGCTCCTGCTGGGCAATCCGGCAGCGGGGCCTCAGGTGTGCAGCGGCCAGCTGGCGCAGACGCTGTTCCGCCGCGCGGCGTGTTCCTGCGAGGGACTGTCCCTCAGCGCCCCCTTCACCGTGGATGCGTTCCGAAGCTCGGCGGGCCCCTACGCTCCCGGTGGCACGGGCGGCGACGTGGGCGTGAACGGAGTCCTGTCCGCGAACGACCGCGTCACGGTGGGCGGCTTGCTCCAGGTGGGGGGCGTCCAGCTGAGCAGTCCGCTCACGGTGGGCGGCGGCCTGGACAGCAACGGTCCCCTCTCCGGCCCCGGCACCTCCGCCACCGTGACGGGTGACGCACGGGTGAATGGGGACGTGGGGCTCGCCGCGCTCACCGTGGGCGGCGTGCTCACCGTCCCTCCGGAGTTCTCCCCGGGCCCTGCCCAGGCGTCGGAGTTGCGCCGTGAGCCCGTGCCCGCGGTCATCCCCTGTGACTGCGCCGAGGGTTCCCGCTTCGACCCGGCCGCGCTCATCGCCCACCACACCGTGGACAACGACAACGCCGCCATCGGCCTGGACCCGGCGACGCTGACGGACGTCACCGGCGAGCGCGTGCTGGAGCTGCCCTGTGGCCGCTTCCTGCTGACGCGCATCGCGGGGCCGGGCCGGGCCACGCTGCGCATCCGGGGCCGTACCGCGCTGTTCATCCCCGGTGGCGTGGACCTGAAGGAAGCGCTCACCGTGGACGTGCAGCCTCCCGGCGAACTGGACCTCTTCCTCGCGGGGGGCTTCATCGTGTCCGGCGACCTCACGCTGGGGTCCGCCGCCCTGCCCTCGCGGGTGCGCGTCTACGTGGCGGGCTCGCAGGCGTTGGACATCTCCGCGGGCAGCACGCTCGCGGGCAACCTCTACGCGCCCCAGGCCCAGCTCAACCTGAGCGGCAACGCGGAGGTCTTCGGCTCGCTCTTCGTGCGTCACCTGGAGGCGTCCGGCGCGGTGCAGGTGCACCACGACGCGGACGTGCTCGGCGCGGGCGCCGCGTGCCCCGCCGGCCAAGCGGGATGACTATCTTCTCGGCTCATACCTCATGGCCATCGCCCCCGAGGCGAGCTCCAGTCGGCTCACGAGCCTCAAGTCGAGAGGCTTGGACAGCCCCGCGAACAACGTCGGCCCGTGGCCCGCCAGCCTGGGATGCACCACGAACTCATACTCGTCGATCAACCCGAGCTCCGCCAACGCCAGCGGGAGCTTCACGCCTCCCACGAACAGCCCCTTCCCCGACTCCCTCTTGAGCTGTTGAACAGCCGTCCCCAGGTCCCCGCGCACGAGCTCCGCGTTCCAATCGACCCGGTCCAGGGTGCTCGACACGACGTACTTTTTTGCCGCGTCGATCGCCCGGGCGAAGGGGTCCGTCTGCTCAGGCCCCGCTCCCGCCCCTGCCTGCGGCCGAAACGCTTCCTCCATCATTTCGTAGGTCACCCGGCCAAAGAGGAGGGCATCGGCCCGTTCGAGGTTCTCGACCGCGTGACGGTGCAGGTCTTCGTCCGCGAAGCCCGCACGATGATCACAGCAGCCATCCAAGGTGACGTTGATGGAATACCGAAGAGGTCGCATTGCGTGAGCGTACCGCCGGTCGACGGCCATCACCACCCGCCAGCTCAGCGGAACACGACGGTCTTGTGGCCGTTGAGCAGGATGCGGTGCTGCACGAACCACGTCACCGCGCGGCCCAGCACCACGCTCTCCACGTCGCGCCCCATCGCCGTCAGCGCCTCGGGAGACAGCGTGTGGTCCACGCGCTCCACGTCCTGTTCGATGATGGGTCCCTCGTCCAGGTCGCCCGTGACGAAGTGGGCCGTGGCGCCAATCAGCTTCACGCCCCGGTCGTAGGCCTGCTGATACGGCCGCGCCCCCTTGAAGCTGGGCAGGAACGAGTGGTGGATGTTGATGAGCCGCCCGCGCAGCGCATCACACGTCTCCGCGGAGAGGATCTGCATGTACCGGGCGAGCACCACCAGGTCCACGCGCTGCTCACGCACCAACTCCAGCAGGCGCGACTCCTGCCGTTCCTTGTTCTCCGGCGTCACCGGCAGGTGGTGGAACGGAATGTCGTGGGACGCGGCCAGTTGGTAGAAGTCCCGGTGGTTGGAGACGATGGCCGGGATCTCCACCGGCAGGATGCCGCTGCGGTAGCGATACAGCAGGTCGTTCAGGCAGTGGCCGATCTTCGAGACCATCAGCAGCACGCGGGGCTTCTCCGCCGCGTCGTGCAGGTGCCACTCCATGGAGAAGCGCCCAGCGAGCGCCCCGAAGGCCTCGCGCAGCGCCGCGGGCTGCGCCTTCCCCTCTTCATCCGCGAAGTGCACGCGCATGAAGAACAGCCGCGTCTGCGGGTCGCCGTACTGGGCGCTGTCGAGGATGTTGCAGCCGTGCTCGGCGAGCCAGCCGGAGACAGCGTGGACGATGCCGCGCTGATCCGGGCACGACAGCGTGAGGATGTATTGGGCGGGACGCTCGGTCATGGACGGCGGCGATTATAGCCCCGCGGGTTGACGGCTCGTCCCCAGGCACGGCGGGGAGTGTCCGGTGTCATGCGAGGGGCACTTCCCTCTCCAGGAACCGAACCTAGACTCTGACCTGAGATGGCCGACAGTCTCCCAGCCGACGCAGCCCGCCGACGACGACCGGTGTCGGACTCCCTGCGCGAATACGGCCGGGGCATCGCGGGAGGCCTGCTCTTCAGCCTGCCGCTGCTCTACACGATGGAGGTGTGGTGGGCGGGCTTCACGTCCCATCCGGCCAGCGTGCTGGGCTACCTGATGGCCACGTACGTGCTGCTGCTCGGATACAACCGCTACGGCGGCTTCCGCCGGGACGTGTGCTGGTTCGACGTCTTCACCGACTCGCTGGAGGAGCTGGGGCTGGGGCTGCTCGTGTCGCTGGGGGTGCTCGTGCTCATCGGCCGCATCGGACAGGGCACGTCACTCCAGGAAGCGGTGGGCATGGTGGTGGTGGAGGCCGGCACGGTGGCCATCGGCGTATCCGTGGGCACCGCGCAGCTGGGAGGCCAGCACCGCGAGGAGAACGAGGACGAGGACAAGAAGCGGCTGGAGTCCGCGGATCACGTCCCCGGCCAGCTGGTCATCGCGTTCTGCGGCGCGATGTTGTTCGCGGCCAACGTGGCGCCCACGGAGGAGATCGTGATGATCGCCGTGGAGACACCGCCCTGGTGCCTGCTGGGGCTCGCCGTGCTGTCGCTGCTGCTGGGCGGGCTCATCCTCTTCCAGAGCGACTTCACCCGCGCGCACCGCTTCACGCGCCGCCGCCTGCGCCGTGACGTGCTGGCGGGCACGTTCGTCACCTACGCGGTCGCGCTGCTGTCGAGCACCTTGGTGTTGTGGTTCTTCGGCCGTTTCAACGGCAACGGCCTGAGCGTCTGCGTGGCGCAGGTGGTGGTGCTGGGGCTGGCGTCGACGCTGGGGGCTTCGGCGGGGAGGTTGCTCATCCAATCATGAAGACGAATTGGAACTGGCTGGAGGGCGTCGTCTTCATCGCGAGCTGCGTGCTCATGGCGTTGGTCATGGGCTACCTGGCGGTGGACGCATGGACGACGGGCAGCGGCCCACCGGACCTGACCGTGCAGGTGGGCGCGCCGGTGGCCAGTGAGAGAGCCCGGGAGTGGCGGGTGCCCGTCACGGTGACGAACCACGGCGACACGGCGGCGGAGGAGGTCCGCGTGCGCGTGTCGCTGCGAGGCGGCCGCGAACCGAAGGAAGAGGCGGAGTTCGTGCTGGCGTACGTGCCGCGCCACTCGCAGCGCGAGGCCTGGGTCGCCTTCCGTGAGGACCCGGCTCCCGCGGGCGTGGAGGCACACGCGGTGGGCTTCGCCGCGCCCTGATGCCCGCTGCTATCCTGGCGGCACATGCGCTCCAGGAAGACGTGGTGGTGGGCCGCCGTGCTCGTCCTTGGACTGGGCGTGGCCGTGGTGTGCTTCCGGGAGCCGCCAGGCGGTGACTCCTCCTCGAGCCCGCATGTTCGTGCTGCGGAGACAGAGCGCGCGAGAGCGCGATTCGCCCCACTGCTGGCTCCGCACGCGGAAGGCTCGCTGCGCATCACCGGCGTCGTGCGCGATGCACGGGGCCCGGTCGCGGGCGTGCAGGTGTCCGCGTCCCGCGTGGACGCGGACACGCTGTCGGAGCGCCCCTGTCCTCAGCAGCCATCGGACCACCGGCACGCCTCTCCGTGGCTCCATCACGGGAACTGCTGCTTCGTGGAGATGGCCGCTGGGTTCGCACGCTGGGTGGAAGCTCGTGAGGGTGAAGCGCCTGTGGTCGCGCAGACGCTGACGGCGGACGACGGCACGTTCGTGCTCAAGGGCTTGTCCGCCGGGGCCTTCACCCTCTGGGCCCTGGGTGACACGGGCGCGACCGTGCGGCCGGGCATCCCGGCGGGCAGCGACGCGGTGCTGCTGCTGCTGGAGCCGGGCTTCTTTTTCTCCGGCAGGGTCGTCGAAGAGCTCACGCGGGCGCCTGTTCCCGGCGCCCAGGTGACGTTGATCCACGAGGACGGGTCTCGATTCTTCGATGCGCTCACGGACGCACAAGGGCGCTTCCGGGCCGGGCCCCTTCCCGCGGGCCGCTACCTGAAGGTCGCGAGCGCGAAAGGATGGCGGACGAAGTCCTTCGACGACGACGACGTCTGGAGGGACGCGGACACGGACGTGACGCTCGAGCTCCAAAGGCGGACACGGCTGGAAGGACTCGTGCTGACACCCGAGGGACTTCCCGCGAGCGGCCTGGACGTCCATCTGCGTCCCACGGAGGAAGGAGGAGACACGTCGAGCACCCGGACCGATGTACACGGCCGGTTCGTCTTCGAGGAGGTCTCCGTTGCTCCGCAGGAGCTCTGGACCCAAGCCAGGGACGGGACCACCCATGGCGAGGCCTGGGTGACGCCTCCCGGGAACGTGGTCCTCCGGATGAAGCCATCCTGGTCCATGGAGGGGACCGTGAGGGACGAACAGCACAGGCCCCTGGCTGGCGTGCGTCTGCGCGTGAGCAGCCATCGACTGGGCGGCCAGCCCCCTCCCGCGACGCTGACGGATGCGGCGGGCCGCTACCGGCTTGGATTGCTGCTGAACCCCGCGATCAACCTCGAATTGATGCGCGAGCACTACATCGACAGACTCGAGCCCGTCAGCCTTGGGAAGGCCCATGAAGGACCGTGGGACTTCACGCTCACGCGGGCCCAGCAGTTCGAAGGCAGGGTGGTCGACACGGAAGGACTGCCGCTCGCGGGTGCGCAGGTGACGCTCGACATGACCCACGATGTGCCTGAAAGGCTCTTCCGCTCGCACTTCCCCGAGGATGGGATCGCCGAGTCGGACGAGACAGGCCACTTCTTCGTGGACAGCGAGAGGAAGGGCTCCGGCCGGGTGCTTGTCACGGCCCGGGGGTTCCGCTCCGTGCTGCTCCCCGTGGAGGTCCCGTCAACAGGGGTCCGGGTGGTGATGAGCCGCGGCGCTTCCGTGTCCGGCGAAGTCCTGGATGCGACGGGACGCCCCGTGTCCAACGCGAAGGTCTGGCTCTGGAACACCGCGCCGCGGAGTGGAGACGCCCACCGCGCCGACGTGGACGCGCAGGGGGCCTTCTCCCTGGGCGGACTGGAGCCAGGGCACTACGTCGTGGAGGCCCGGCTGCGGACCCCAGGCATCGAGCGCGCCGTGTCGCAACCCCTGGACCTGGAGGAACGGACACAGGCCACCGTGTCCCTGCGCTTCCAGGAAGGGCGCACGGTGCGGGGCATGACGGTCGACAGCGCCGGGCAGCCGGTGCCTGCCGTCCGGATCCAGGCCTGTCTCCTCCTGGAGGACGTCCCCGCGTGGCAGACGGATGCCCCTGACTGTTTCCCCGGCGGAGAGGGCGGCATCCTCTCCGGACTGGATGGCCGCTTCGTCTTCAAGCACCTGACGGCCCCGGCATACCGGCTCATCGCCTGGAAGGAAGGCGAGGCCTTCGCGCCTTCGCGCTCACGAGGCGGGACGCCCGATACCACCGCCCTCCTCGTCACGGCAGGGAAGGAGGACGTCCGGTTGGTCCTGGAGCGCAGACCGCGCCTGCGAGGACAGGTCGTGAGCGACAACGGGACGCCGCTGCCCTGCGAGGTCCGGGAACGCTCCCCGTGGGTCCATGCTCCGGACGGGACGTTCGAGCTCCCACTGCCAGAAGATGGGCCTGCGCGCATCCAGGTGCGGGCGAAGGGATTCCTGGATCTCCAGCGGGAGTTCGTCGTGAGTCCTGGCACGGACATCGACCTGGGAACGCTCCGGATGAGCCGGGGCCGCACGGTACGCTTCAGGGTCCTGGATGAAGCCACCCGCGCACCGCTCGCGGGCGTCAGCGTCGGGTTCGATCCTCTCAGCGACCCACTGACTCCGCTCGGCCACGCGCTGCCATCCCACTACGGGAACCTGGACGCGGAAGGTGGCATTGCATTGGAGGGAGTGCCCTTCGAGAGAGCCTCCTTCTTCATCAGCGTGCACACGAACGCGGAGACCGAAAAGGAGGTTGTGCTGGATGCGACGCAGGAGACCGTCACGGTGCTGGTGCCTGGCCCGGAACGTTGAGTGAGGCGAACGGCTATCGTGCGACTTCGGATTCGAGGAGACGCGGCGCATGCGGAGGGGAAAGCAGGCAATAGGCTTCACGGTCGCGGTCGTCGTCGGACTGTTGCTCCTGGGCTTCTTCGTCCTGCGCGAGCATGGGAGTGCTCCAGGTCCTGCGTCCCAGCACTCCACCAAAGCCTCCCGATTCGTCACCGGCCCCCATGCGAAGCAGGCTCCCGCCACGGGAAGCCCGCGCATCACCGGCGTCGTGCGCGATGCGCGCGGGCCCGTCGCGGGCGTGCGCGTGTTCGCGTCCCGAGCAGAACCCGAGGTCACGCTGTCGGAGCGCTCCTGCCCTCCTTCCGAGGATGCACCCGCTGAATCTCCGCCCCGGCTGATGGAGTGCTGGAACGAAGCCTTCGATGAGCTGGTGGATCAGATCGGCAAGCGTGAAGGAGAAGCCCCCACCGTCGCGGAGACCCTCAGCGCGGAGGACGGCACCTTCGCCCTGGACGGACTTCCCGACGGAACGGTCACGCTCCAGGCCTCCAGCGGCCTGAGAGTGGCGATGCTCCCGGACGTGGCGACGGGTCAGCAGGACGTGGTCCTCGTGCTCGATGAAGGCCGCTTCTTCGAGGGCGCGGTCCTGGACGATGTGCTGGAAGGCAAACCCATCACGGGTGCCCGCATCACCGTCTTCACCCGGGAACACACGCGATTCTTCCCCGCGACCAGCGGCGCGGATGGACGCTTCCGCATCGGGCCGGTACCGCCGGCCGACCATGGCATCCTCATCACGGCCCCGGGGTTCAGTCCGCTCCTTGAAATGGAAGCGGATCCGCTGAAGGACACCTTCGTCCTGGATCGCCCCGCGAAGTTCGCGGGCACGGTCGTGACGGCGAAGGGAGCTCCCGCACCCGGCATCTCCGTCCGCCTCCACACCCCCAGCCTCGCCCCTGAATCGCGCACCACCCTCACGGATGCGCGGGGACGCTTCTCCTTCCCGTCCAGCGAAGGCGTGCTCGCCCAACTCTTCGCGGAGACCCCGGCGCGCGACGGCTTCGCGACCCTCGGGACCGAGCCGCGCGAGGACGTGGTCCTCACGCTCGGGCCCGGCATGTTCCTCCAGGGCACCGTCAGCGACGAGAGCGGCAACCCGATTCCCGGCGCCCGGGTCGAGGCCTTTCGCCTCGATGAGGACGCACCGTCGCAGCGACGCAAGACTGTCACGGATGCCCGGGGACATTACCGGCTGGGTCCCCTGTTCCGGCTGCCGCATTTCGTGGCGGCCCGCGCCGAGCGCCACGTCGACAGGACAGAGGAGCACGAGGAGCCCGAACAGACCGAGGTGTCGCTCGACTTCACCCTGCCGCGTGCTGTCTCCGTGGAGGGCGTCCTCGTCGACGAAGCGGACCAGCCGCTCGCGGGCCTCGAAGTCCAGCTGCGTCCGGGCGTGGCGCCGAGGCTCTCCCCCTACCTGGGCGTCATCACGGACTACACCGTGACGGACGAAGCCGGACGCTTCCTCCTGGACGCGAAGGAGGCGGGCGCCGCGTGGCTGGACGTCAGTGGCACGAACTTCATTCCCCAGCGCGTCAACGTGACGCTTCCGTCGAGCAAACTGCGGCTGGTGCTGCGCCAGGGCGCGAGCGTCGCCGTCACCGTCCTGAGCGCGGCGGGGGCGCCGGTGCGGGACGCCCGGGTGACGCTCTGGCAGCGCGACGCGCGCGGAGCAGCCGACCATGCCGGCGGCACCGACGCTCGGGGCCAGGTCACACTCCAGGGTGTTCCTCCGGGCAGGTACGTGGCGGAGGCCCTCATTCCAGGAAGGGCCGTGGACGTCCATGCCTCGCAATCGCTGGAGGTCCTGCCGGGAGAGGCGCCGTCCGTGACGCTGCGGATGGAGGAAGGCCGGACCCTGCGGGGCGTGGCCGTGACGTCCCAGGGCCGGCCCCTGTCTGGGGTCCACCTTCGCGCGAAAGTCCTGGACGCGGACCGGCCTCTCTACCGTTACAGTGGCGAAGGGTACAGGACCAGGGCGGAGCGGCGCGCCGAGGGTGTCCACACGGATACCGAAGGCCACTTCCTCCTGCGCTCGCTGAGCGCCTCCCGCTATGAGCTCACCGCGTCGCTCCAGGAGCATTTCCTGGACGCCCAGTCCTCGCAGGGCGTCCGTGCTGGCGAATACGAGACCGCCGTGGTGGACCGGGACACAACGGAAGTCCGCCTGGTGATGCGGCGCATCCCTCATATGCGGGGCCGGGTGGTAGCGGAGGGCGGCGCGAGGCTGGCGTCCTTTGTCGTGAACGACCACGAGTACACGGACCCGGATGGCCGCTTCGACCAGCAGCTGATCGAAGTGAGCGGCCCCCAGCGGATCGTGGTGCAAGCCCGCGGGTTCGCGCCGGTGGACCGCACCGTCACACCGGACGGAGAAAGCGACCTGGACCTCGGCACGCTCACGCTGACGCGAGGGAGGACCCTGAAGGTGTTCCTGCGCGAGGCAGCGACGGGGGCGCCGTACACCGGACGCGTTCGCGACGATTCAGGCCAGGAGACGACGGTGGCCGTCAGCTATCACGTCGAAGAAGACGGCGTCGTGGACGGCCCGTCCTTCCGGGCGCCGAGGCAAGCCGTGCCCTCGAAGGACGGCTCGCTGCTGCTGGAGCAGGTGCCCACCACGGCGTGCACGCTCGAGGTGGACACCGAGCTCCACCTGCCGCTGCGCGTGACGGTGGGCGCGGAGGTGGAGCACCTCACCCTCTCGCTCGAGAAGGGCGCCCGCGTGACGGGCCACGTTCGCGACGCGCAGGGCCAGCCCGTGAAGGCCCAGCTCATCTTCACGCGACCCGACGGCTCGGATTTTCGACGTAAGCCCGGCCCGGGTGACTTCACGCTCGCGGTCATTCCTCCGGGGCTCTACACGGTGGATGTCTGGCCAGAGGAGCGGACGAATGAAGTCATCTTCCAGCCCCGCGTGGTGCGAATCCCCAGCAGTGGCGACGTCACGCTCGAATTCGACGCCCTGGGCGCGGGCACCACCGTCACGCTCCGGCTGCCGGAGGATGTCGACACCGCGTTCCTGCTGTCCGGACGGGCCCCCACTCCCAACAACAGCAGGGCCTTCAATCACCTGATCCATCAGGGGCACCCATTGACCGAATGGGCCGGCACGTCCGTCACGTTCCGCCGTGTGCCCGCCGGCCACTACACCGTCATCGCGGGCAACCGCGACCAGGACCGCATCCACCGCGAGGAGCTGGACGTGCCCGCCGAAGGCACCGTGTCCCGAGACGTGAAGCCGGTGTGGATGCCCCTCGCGCGCTGACTCACGCGCTATCCTGTCGCGCATGGGGAATGGCAGACCTGGGGGATTGAAGCCTTGGATGGGAGGAGCCGCGCTGGCTGTCGTCGCGCTCCTCGCGTTCCTGCTGTGGAACACCCAGGCGCCTTCGTCCGTGAAGGACTCGCCCGTGACCACGGTGTCGTCCGCGCAGAAACCCGTGGCCCGGCCGACACGGGTGACCACGCCCCCACGTCCCGCGGGAACCGCGCGCATCACGGGTCGCGTGCAGGGAACCCATGGCCCGGCCGCGGGCGTGCGCGTCTCCGCGTCCCGCGTGGAGCCCGGGGTCACGCTGTCGGAGCGGTCCTGTCCCAATCCTTCCGGCCAGGACGACGCGCGGGCTCCGGCCCTCAAGAGCGGCGCGTGCAGCTTCGACTCCGAGCGCATGCAGTGGGAGTCCGTGGAGGCCCGCGACGGCGAAGCCCTCGTGTTCGCGGAGGCGGCCACTGACGAGGAGGGCCGCTTCGTATTGGAGGGATTGCCCGAGGGCCTCATCACGCTCTGGGCCCTGGGCGACACGGGCGCGGTGTCGCAAGGTGGCGTGGCGGTGGGCTCGAACGACGTGACGCTGACGCTGGAGCAAGGCGTCCTCTTCGAGGGAACCGTCACGGACACGGACCGGAAGACGCCCATCCCAGACGCGCGGGTGACGCTCGTCTCCCGCTGGCATACGCGCTTCTTCGACGCGTCCACCGACGACGAGGGCCGCTTCATCGTGGGCCCCCTGCCCCAGGGCGACTACGCCGCCTTCGTCACCGCCGAGGGCCGGTCCCCGTGGTTCCAGCCGGAAGTCGAATCACCCACCGCGATGACGACCGTGGTGCTCGCACGTGTGCTCGCCCTGACGGGACAGGTCCTCTCGGCGGAGGGCGCGCCGGTGCCGGGCATCCTGGTGCACCTCGAAGGCGACACCGCGACGGCGTCCACCCAGCGCACCACGACCGATGGAGAGGGACGCTTCCGGTTCACCGCGCCCGCCGTCCTCCACCAACTCACCGCGGAGGCCGGGGGCGCGTTCGCCACACTGGACGTGACACCACCCCTGGAGCACGTGGAGCTGCGGCTCCAGCCCGGCGTGTTCATCACGGGCACGGTGCGAGACGACGCAGGCCACCCCATCTCGAACGCACGCGTGGAGACCTACCGCGAGGACGGCGGTCCCGTCGCCGCCGAGGCAACCACCGTGACGGACGCCGCGGGCCGCTACCAACTGGGCCCCACGCGTCCCGGGCCGCATACCTTCCGGATCCTCGCGCCCCACCACCTGGACGTGGAGCTGCAGGCCCAGAAGCTCCAGCAGGGCATGGCGCCCCTGGACTTCACGCTCCGGCGCGCGCAGAGCGTGGAGGGCCGCGTCGTCGACACGTCGGGCGCTCCGCTCGAGGGCATCCTCCTGTCGCTGTCTGGCAGATTCGGCGACGGTGACGGCATCGACTCGGGTGGCGCCCTGCGCTCGGATGCCACCGGGCACTTCGTCCTGGACGTGAAGCGCGCGGGGACAGGTGAGCTGTCCGTGGAGGATCCGTCCTTCCAGCCTCAAACCCTCGCGGTGCGCGTCCCCTCGCGGGATGTCGTCGTGGTGCTGGACCGGGGCGCCTCCGTGTCCGGCACCGTCTCCGATTCGCGAGGGCTGCCGCTGCGGGGAGCCACCGTGACGTTGGGGACGGAGGCGAAGGAGGACACGCCATACGAAGAGCCGCGTCAGACCCTCACGGACGAACAGGGCCGCTTCCAACTGCAAGGGATTGCCCCAGGCACCTATCTCCTGGGGGCCGTCGTCCAGGGAGACCTGATGGACGCGTCGGTGTCCCAGTCCATCACCTTCAAGGCGCGTGAACACCGGGACGTGTCCCTGCGCCTGGAAGCAGGCCGTGAGCGCTCCGGCATCGCGGTGGATGGGAAGGGCCAGCCGCTCGCGGACGTCAGTCTCATCGCGGTCTTCCTCGATAGCGATTCATCCGATCCGCGAGCCACCGATGACGAGTGGCCTCCCGGCCTCCGCACGGGCCCGGACGGACGCTTCACCTTGCGCGGGCTCGTGGCTCCTCGCTACGCGCTGATAGCCCAGCTGCCGGGCTACACCTTCCGTCCCAGGCGCTCCCAGGGAGGAGAGCCCGCCCCGGAGTTCGGAGGCATCTGGGTGGACTCCAGCGAGGCGCCCCTCCAACTCGTGCTGGAGCGCGACGGACGCATCCGGGGCCGCGTCGTGGATCCGGGAGGACAGGCCGTCACCTCGTTCAAGGTGACGGGCACGGACCTCAAGGACTTCGAACAGTCCACCGGGTTGCCGGACGGTGCCTTCGTCGTCCCATTCACCGCCGCGGGCCCTACGCTCCTGACCGTGACGGCCCCCGGCTTCATGCCGCTGAAGCGCCCCGTGAACCTGACGGAAGGAGTGGACCTGGACCTGGGCGCGCTGACGCTCGACCCCGGCTGGACGCTGCGCCTCGCCGTCCACGACGCGGAGACCGGCGAAGCCCTGTCCCAGTTGGAGTCCCTCCGCGCGACCATCACCGAGCCAGGGGACTCCGACGTCGCCCGCGCGATGGCGCGTCCCCGAAACGTCTCCCTTCGCGACGGCGTCTACACCCTGTCGCAGCTGCCGCCCCCGCCCTTCACCCTGGCGCTCCACAGCCGCAACGCGCGCCCCTTCGAGCAGGAGGTGACGGCCCGCGTGGACACGCTCACCGTGGCGCTGGACCGCGCCGCGACGGTGAGGCTCCTGGCCCGGGACACGAACGGTACGCCCCTGCCCGCGCTCGTCTCGCTGAAGGAGGTGGGGAGATTTCCCATGACCCGCTACCAGGACTTCGCCCCGGGGGGCACGCTCGTCATCCGGGGCGTCGAAGCCGGCGAGTACCTGCTGGATGCACGCGCCGCCGACCCGGACGAAGGGCCCCGCTTCACGCCCCGGAAGGTGCTGATTCCCCCCCGGGGTGACGTGACCTTCACCGTGGAGGCCGCCCCTCCGTGAAGCCACGCGGCCCCCAATGAAAACGGCGGCCTTCCCTGGGGAAGGCCGCCGCTCTCACTGCTTCGGGCTCCGGACTACTGAGCGGTGGTGATGGTGCCCACCGCCACGTTGATGGTCTGCAGCGAGCCGGAGGCCGGCAGCGCGTGCGCCTTGAGGACGGTCAGCGGCACCAAGGTACCGGCCGGCGTCTCGGCGGTGGCCTTCACGGTCAGCGCCACGGACAGCAGCGCGCCGTTGTACGCGTGCGCCGGAGCGCCCTTCTGGTACACGCCCACGCTCAGCGTGCTGCCCTTCACGCCCGACTTGAGCAGCTGGGGCGCGGCGCCAAGGTCGTAGCCAGCGTTGGCCACGTACTCGGTGCCGTCCACGGTGGACCAGGCCGCGGTGGCCGCATCCAGCCCCAGCGTCAGGTCCGCGCCGCGGCCGGACTGGCCCGTGGGGCCCACCAGGTCCAGCACCAGCGTGTTGCCCGAGGACAGGGTGGCGTTGCGAACCAGGCGCCAGCCCGTACCCGTGGGGTCCACGTACTTCACCGTGCCGGCGACGGGCACGGTGATGGTGGCGGAGTCCTTCTTCGACGCATCCGCCACGCTGGTGGCCGTCACGGTGAACGTGCCCGGCTTGTTCGGCGCGGTGTACACGCCCGCGCTGGTGACGTTGCCGTTGGCCGAACCACCCTCCACGGCCCAGGTCACCGCGACGACGGAGGTGCCCGTGACTTCGGCCGTGAGGTTGACGGAGGTCCCCTGGTCCACGGTGGCCGTCTTCGGAGAGACCGTCACCGCCACCGTCGGGACGACGATGTCGCCCACGGTGAGGGTGGCCGAGTCGGACTTCGCCGGGTCCGCCACGCTGGTGGCCGTCACGGTGAACGTGCCCGCGCGGCGCGGCGCCCGGTACACGCCCGTGCTGCTCACGGTGCCGTTGTCGTCACCGCCCACCACGGACCACTGCACCGCGACGTTGTTGGTGCCGGTGACCTGCGCGGACAGCGAGAAGGCGGCATCCTGCGCCACCGTGCCCGTCTTCGGAGTGACACTCACCACCACCGTCTCGACGACGACGGGGTCCACCCGGATGGTGGCCGTGGCCTTCTTCGCCGGGTCCGCCACGCTGGTGGCCGTCACGGTGAACGTGCCCGTCTTCTTCGGCGCGCGGTACACGCCCGTGGTGCTGACGTAGCCGTTCGCGTCGCCACCCTCCACGGACCACTGCACCGCCAGGTTGTTGGTGCCGGTGACCTCGGCCGTCAGCTGGACCGTGCCATCCCAGGTGGTGGTGCCCGACGAGGGGCTCACCGTCACCTTCACCTCCCCGACGACGACCGGCTCCACCGTGATGGCGGCGGAGCCCTTCTTCGTCGGGTCCGCCACGCTGGTGGCCGTCACGGTGAACGTGCCCGGCGTGTTCGGCGCCGTGTACCGGCCCGTGCTGCTGACGGTGCCGTTCGCGTCGCCACCCTCCACGGACCACTGCACGGCCGTGATGGAGGAACCGGAGACTTCCGCCGTCAGGTCCGCGACGGTCCCCTGCCCGATGGTCGCCACCTCCGGCGTCACCTTCACGATGACCGTCGGAGTCGGAACTGCCTCCACCTTGACGGTGGCCGTGTCCTTCTTCGAGGTGTCCACCGCGTTGGTGGCCACCACGGTGTACGTGCCGGCCTCGGCCGGCGCGGTGTAGATGCCCGAGCTGCTGATGGTGCCGTGGGAGTCGCCTCCCTCCACCGACCAGAGCACGCGCGGGTCCTTCGCGTCCTTCACCGAAGCGCTGAAGGTCGACTTCTCACCGGCCTTCACCGTGACGGTCTTCGGAGTCACCGTCACCGGCCCCGTGTCGGGGTCGGAGCAGGCCGCCAGCGCCCCAATCAGGAGCGGAACAATGAGCTTCATCCACGTTTTCATGGGGGATTACCGTCCGAACTGGCTGACGAAGAGGGTGATGTCGTTGTCGTTCACAGAGCCGGCGCCGTCGAGGTTGGTCTCCTCGGAGCCGTTGGTGCCGTAGTCCTGCGCGAGCAGGCCCATGTCCTCTCCGTCCACGACGTTGTCGCCATTGATGTCGCCCGTGTAGACCTGGATGGCCGCCACGGCCTTCGCCGTCGGTACCACGACGCTCGCCGCGGACACGTGGCACAGGCCACGGGCCACCGGCGCGGCGTAGACGCCGTCCGTGCCGACGGTGCCGCAGACGCGGCCCTCCGCCACGGACCAGCTCACCGCCGTGTTCACCGCGTTCGCCACGTTCGCCTGCAGCGCGACGGAGTTACCCACCGGCACCACGAACTGCGCCACCACGAACTCCACCGTGACGGGCAGGAGCGTGAAGGGGGTGCTCGCCTTGGACCAGTTGCCGTAGGCGTCGTACGCCACCGCCTCGAGGATGTGCTCCCCCGGCGCCAGCGGAATCGGGAACAGCGGCAGCGTGTACGGCTCGTACGAGGTCCGGCCCTTCAGGGCGCCGTCCACGTAGAACTCCACGTACGCCACGCCCGTGTCGTCGGTGGCCTCGGCCCGCATCGCGTAGGTCTCGAACAGGCCCTCCACGCTGGCGGTGATGTGCGGCGCGCCCTGGTCCTGGACGGTGGAGTTGCGCACCTCGAAGGTCACCGTGCGCTCCGTCGTGTTGCCGGCCTTGTCCGTGGCCGTCGCCTTGAACGTGTGCGGGCCGTTGGACAGGGTCTTCGTGTCGAACGCGGTCGCGTAGATGCCCTGGACGTCCGTGAAGGAGCTCACCGGGGCGTCATCCACCTGGAACGCGAGGCTGGACGTCCAGACGTCGTCGCTCACGGTGGCCGTGAGCTGCACCGTCCCGTAGCTGCCTTCGACCGCCACGGCGAGCGTGGGGGCCTGGATGTCCGCCTGGGTCGAGGTGACCAGGTTGACGTCGTCCACGAAGTACTGGGTGACTCCACCCGGGATCTGCGGGGCCGCCGTCTGGTCCGCGTCGAAGAACAACTGCACCGTCTGGCCCTTGTACGCGGTCAGGTCGAAGCGGTGCTGGCGGTACTCCCCGCCGGTGTCATCCACGTTGGAGAGCGTCTTCAGCGTCGCCAGCTCGGTGCCGGCGGAATCCCGCACCTTCGCGCTGATGGTGTGGTGGGGCAGGCCGTCGGAGAACGCGCCGTTGTACATGCGCAGCCAGAAGCTGAAGATGGCCGAGGTCGCGGTCGCCGGGATGGCCACGGACTGACGGACGGAGTGCCGCGCCGGACCCGCGTTCGTATAGAAGACGTACATGCGGCTGCCCGTGTGCGCGAAGGACGCGCTGGACAGGATGCCCGTCGAGCCCGACTGCGTCGTCGCGCTCGTCCAGCTCCCGGTGGTCTCGAAGCTGGGATTGAGCACGCGCTGGGTGGAGGTGGTGTCCACGTAGAACGTCACCGCGGGAGAGTCCCCCACGTTGCCGTCCGCGTCCGTGGCCCGGGCGACGAGCGTGTGCGGACCGGCCGTCAGCGTGGAGAGGTTGACGGCCCGGGTGAACGACTTGACCGAGTTGCCCAGCGACGTGCCGTCGACGAGGAACTCCACCGCGTTGACGAAGCCGTTGTCGGACACGTCCGCGAAGTAGCCCACGCGCGTGCCGGAGAAGACCACGCTGGCCTTCACCCGGGGCGCCTCGGCATCCGCCGCGCGGATGACGCGCAGCGAGAAGTCATCCGCCTGGAAGTTGGTGGCGAGCGAGGCGTTCTCGCTGCCCTCCAAGAAGATGCGCACCGTCTGGCCCGCGTAGGCCGTCAGGTCCAGGCTCTGCTGCGCATAGCCCAGCGTCGCGTCCAGGTTGGACCACGTCGCCACCGTCCCCAGCACCGTGCCGGAGGTGTCGCGCACCTGCAGCGTCAGCGTGTCGCGCACGGCGGTGGTCGTCGTCTCGGCGGTGCTGATGTTGAGGAAGAAGGTCAGCGCGGCCTTGGTGACGCCGGCGGGAATGGTGACGTCCTGCCACAGCCGGTCGACGTGCGTCGTGCCATAGCCGTTGAGCCACGCGAAGCCCTGGCCGTTGCGCGGGCCGGAGGCGACCGGGAAGTTGATGTTCGACGGCTCATCCGTCCAGCCCAGGGTGTCCTGTTCGAAGCCCGGGTTGATCAGGAGCTGTTCGAAGCTGTTGGAGACGGTGAAGCTCGCCGGAGCGGACGCGGTGGAGTTGCCGGCCGCGTCGAACGCGACCGCCACCAGCGCGTGGGCGCCGTTGGTCAGCGAGGTGGCGTCCAGCAGGAGCTGGAACGGCTGGGCGGAGACGTTCCCCGCCAGGGCGCCGTCGACGTAGAACTCCACGCGGGCCACGCCGACGTTGTCGTCGGCCTGCGCCTTCAGCTGGATGTCAGGCGCGCTGCCAGAGACGCTCGCGGTGACGGTGGGGGCCGTGCGGTCGTCGTACGTACCGGCGGTGTAGCCCACGTTGATGGCCGCGAAGGCGTTCTGCACCGCGCGGTACTCGTTGGACTGGGAGCCGAAGAGGTCCGCCGCGGCCTGGAGGCTGCTGGTGCGGGCCGACAGGTAGTTGGACGACGGGAACAGGTAGACGGTGAGCGCGCGGTACCAGATGGCCGCCGCCTTGTCGTTGCCGATGCCCCTCATGCCCGCGGGCAGGTAGGTGCTGGAGAAGTCGGTGCTGATCGCCAGCGGCTGCACGCCCTGGGACAGGAAGTAGAAGGCGCGGTTCATCGGGCCGCTGCTGTAGTGCACGTCGATGTTGCCAAGGCCCGGGAACCAGGCGTCCACGCTCGCGCCGTCCAGCGACGGGCGGAACATGATGCGCAGCGGGAACGCGCTGAGCTGCTCGCCCATGAGCCAGTTGCCGCCGGTGTCACCAATGGAGCTGCCGCGGCCGTTGGCCACCCAGAACTCCGTCAGGGCGCCGAAGATGTCGGAGCTGGACTCGTTGAGGCCGCCGGACTCGCCGTCGTAGATGAGGCCGGCCGTGTGCGAGGTGACGCCGTGGGACATCTCGTGGCCCGTCACGTCGAGCACGCCCAGGGACTTGAAGCCGCCGGCGGCCGGGAACGAGCCGTCGCCGTAGCTCATGCAGAAGCAGCCGTCGCTCCAGAAGGCGTTGTTGTAGAGGTTGCTGGCGTGCACCCGGTTGTAGGTGGGCGAGCCGACGCCGTCGATGCCGTCGCGGCCGAGGATCTTCTTGTAGAAGTCCCAGGTCGCCAGCAGGCCGAAGTGCGCGTCGACGGCGGCCGTCTGGCCGTTGGTGCTCAGGGTGTTGTTGGCACCGACGATGTAGTTCTGCCCGTCGCCCCAGACGTTGTCGGCGTCCGTGTAGAGGGTCAGCGTGGGAACGACGCCGTTCTGCACGGCGGCGTGGTTGACGTCGTAGGTCCGGATGCCCTCGCCGCCAGCGCGCGTGACGTCGCGCAGCTCGAAGAGGCCCTGGGCGTTCTGGAAGACGTCCAACGGGACGTCACCGCTGTATTGCGAGTGGCCGAGGCCCTTGGCGGCGGCCGTCTGGAGCGAGTTCCACTGCTTCAGCACGTCGCCCGTCTGCGCGTCGACGATGAAGTCCGTGTGCTTGACGCCGTCCTTCGCGTTCTCCAGCTCGGTGTGCACGTGGTACGCGAGCCGGTAGGCGACGACCTGCGTGTCGAAGTCCGCCGCGTTCTGCTCCGCGACCGGCTTGCCGGGGTAGCGGTTCACGAGCCGCGTCTGGGGATAGACGATGAGCTCGCTCTTCGGCGTGACGGCGAGCTCGCCCTTGGGCGCCAGCTCCTGGGTGGCCTTCGCCGCCGCGGACTTCGCGTCCAGCGCGGGCGTCACGCCCAGGCGGATGCCCTTGCGCAGGCCTTCGGTGGTGATGCGGATGTCCCCCGCGGACAGTCCCTGGTGGGTGATGGCCACGGCGCCCCACACGGGGACGCCCTGATACGTCTGCTCGAAGCGCGCGTGCGTCTGGCCAAAGGCGTCCGTGCTGGAGCTGGACAGCTGGAAGTCGTCCCGCGAGCTCAGGCCAAGCTGGAGGCTCTGTGCCTTGAGGCTTGCCAGGGACTGCGCCACACGCGCTGGCTCCCGGACCTGGAGCTGCATCAGCGTGGAGGGGGCAACAGGGGTGAGTTTCTCAGCCGCGAGGGATGAACTCGCCGAAACGAGGCCGGCGAGGAGCAGAGGCCACTGGGGCCACGGCTTGGGCATGGAATTGACTCCACAGCATGCAGGGGAACTCCCGCCGGCAGCACCCATGGGGGCGTGCTACCGCCGGAAGGATCACGCTCATGGCGGAGGGGCTGGACTGACTCAGACCTTTACCCCCCGTGGGTTCCACGTTCAGCGTAATTGTCCGCCAGTATACAGCGTCCACATCCCAAGGAAATGGGGGGGGACCCTGATGCCAGGGAACGGCCACGGGAAACACACGGGGTTACATCGAATTCACGGATGATCCTGAGTGACTCCGCCTGACCTAGTTGGCGCGCTCCCACGCGTCCTGCCAGGCGATGCCGGTGCCCGGCGCGTAGTACGACGCCACGCCCTTGCACCAGCCGGAGTACGGGAAGGGCTTGCAGCGGTAGATGAGCCCGTCCGTGCCCTCCACTCGCGTGCCCGCCACGTAGCTGTCGATGCCCGCCGGGTACTTGTACTGCGCGGATCCGCCGGTGCCGCCATCCGTGCCACCGTCGTTGCCTCCACCGGTGGAGGGCTTCTCGATGTCCACCTGGAACGAGTAGCCCGTCTCCTTCGCGTACACGCGGTTGCCCAGCGCGTCCTGCACCGGCGTCACGCCGCCAGTCGTCTGGAGCACGCCCACCTGCACGCGGCTGGAGCCCGCGTTCACCTGCTGCGCCAGCCGGTACATCCACGTGGCCGCGGGCGTGGCCGCGTCGAGCGTCAGCGGATACGACTCGGCGTCGCGTCCCGCGCTGTCGAAGAGGCGGAACGTCACCTTGCTCGACTTGGGCAGGTCCTCGCGCGCCTGCACCTGGCCCAACTCCTTCCACGACACCGGCGGGGGCGGCGTGTTGCTGAACTTCACGTCCGTGCAGGCGTAGAAGGCCTCCGGGCTGTCCGCGCGCTGCCAGATGGCGTAGATGACGTGCGAGCCCGTCCGGCTCGCCGGGAACGGGCAGTTGAGCCGGTAGCGGTTGTTCACCGCGGACACGTTGGTGACGTTGCAGAACGGCGTCGACTCCAGGTCCGACCACTTCAGCGGCAGCGCCGGGTTGTAGCCCTCCTTCGTCACGAAGAGCTGGAAGTAGCCCGTGGCGTGCACCGCGGTGGCGTGGAAGACGAACTCGAAGCGGCCGCCGCTGTCCGGGGTGATGAGCGTGGACGGCCAGTCCGCACGCGCCAGGTCCAATCCCTTGTGACTCTCGTTGGCGGCGCTGCACAGCTTGCCGTCGGGGATGATTTCGCGGTGACGCCCGTTGGCGGCGCCCTGCCGGACGCCGTTCCAGTCATAGAGCGCCTGCGTCCCACCGGTCTGCACGGCGGCCTTGCACGCGGCGGACCTGGGACTCTCCGGCCCTTCCTTGAAACATCCATAGACGCGGCTCAGCGGTACTTCCATGGAGCCGTGCGCCGCCGCCGGACCGGCGGACAGCAGGGAGACGAAAGCGAGCGATGCGGTGAAGGCCTTGCGGATTGCTGGGGACATCCCTTCCTCCTCTGTTCGAAAACAAAGGAGGAAAGGCGGAGGCGAATCGGGTCAACGGCCGCTCAAGCCAGCAGCTCCGTCAGCAGGCCCTTGGGCAGCGTGGAGTCGCCGAAGTCGTCCAGCGGCCCGCCAGCCGCGTTCTTCAGGCCCACCGCGGCGCCCAGGGTGTTGAGCATCTTGTTGAGGTTGGGGCTGCTGTTGCCGCCCGCCGCCGTCACCGCCACGCCCTGCTTGAGGTAGCCGTTGCAGCTGCCCGCCAGGATGAACGGGATGTGGCGCGCCGAGTGCGCCGGCCCGTTGCCCAGGTCGTTGAACCAGACGGACACGCCCTGGTCGACCAGCTTCTTGCCGTTCGGCAGGGCGTACGCCGCCAGCTGGTCCAACAGGTAGTTGAAGGTCTGGGCGAACTGCGCGTCCACGCGCGAGTGCAGCACGTCCGACCCGGCGATGATGCCACCCGACGCGTCGTGCGACGCGCGGCGATGGGAGATGTAGTGGAAGTTCTCCATCAACTGCCCCGTCGTGGGGTCGCGGTAGCGCGTGGCGCTGTCGTTGCCGTTGCCCACCTGGATGGCCACCGAGCGCGTGGTGCCGCACGCCACCGCCAGCACCGCGATGTCCATGTGCAGCCGCACCGTGGCCAGCACCTCGTCGCCGTCCGTGCTGTTGTAGCCGGGAGCCTGCTGCTGGAGCCGCAGCTCCTCGTCCGCGCGGGCGCGGCAGCTGAGCGCCACCTCCAGGTCGCGCACGTTGGACAGGTGCAGGTCCAGGCGCTGCTTGTCCGTGCTGCTCAACTCCGGCCGCGACTGGAGCGCCTTCAGCTGGCCCGACACCAGGTCGTTGAGGCTCTTCTGGCGCACCAGCAGCTGCTCGCGCGCTTCCGGTGAGAGGCCCCCGGGGCCACCCACCATGGTCTGGTAGGCCACCCACGGGTCATGCAGCGCGGCACGGCGTGAAGCGCTGCCCCGGTGGGAGATGCAGGGGCCGCCCAGCCACCCGCCGGCCTGCCCCGCGTAGAGGTAGAGCGAGTCGCGCTTCTGCGGGTTCAGCTCGCGGCCGATGCGGTGGTCCAGCGACTCGCCGGACGCCTCGGAGTCACCACCCACGCCCTCCACGGCGGGGCCTCGCGCGGTGAGGCACTGCAGCGCGCCGCGGGCGTGGCCGTCCCCGTAGTTGTAGTCCTTCATGTTGACGTTGCGCACCACCAGCAGGCGCGCGCGGTGGTCCGCCAGCTCCACCAGCGACTTGCCCGCGAGCGTCGTGGTGGAGAGGTTGCCCAGCGGCTCCGGCCAGAAGCGCTCCGGCTCGTTGCCCAGCTCGGAGGTGCTCTGCGCGGCGGCCACGCCATCCGCCTGGCGCAGGAAGATGGCGAAGGGCAGCGCGTCCGCCTCCGCCGCCTGGGCCTTGCGGGGCAACAGCCCCTCCAGCACCGGCAGCCCCAGCATGACGCCACCCAGGCCCTGCAACACGCGTCGTCGGCTCAGTTTCACGGCAGCTCCTCCGGGTGGCGAGTCACGAAGCCCACGCCCGTCACGACCTCGACGACCAGGTCCACGATGGGCAGCTGACCGGACTGCGACAGCTTGCCCAGCCGCGCCACCAGCGCATCGTCCTCCGCCACCGCGGGGCGTCCGCTCAGGAACTCCACCCAGTGGCGCGCGTAGCACTCATGCACCGCCTGCGTGGTCGCGAGCGCGTCCGCCAGGTCCAGCGCGTCCTTCACCGACACCTTCTGTCCGCCGATGCCCGGCGTCGACGAGGCGTCCACCGGGAGCCCGTTGTCCGTCGTGCGGTAGCCGCCCACGGCGTCGAAGTTCTCGAAGGGGAAGCCCAGCGGGTTGATCAGCGTCGCGTGGCAGGACGCGCACACCGTGCCGGGCGCCTCCGTGTGCGACGTCACCACCTCACGGTTGGTGCGGCCGTTGGGCGCGGGCAGCGCGGGGATGTTGGCCGGCGGCGCGCCAATCTTCTGGCACAGCAGGTGCTCCGACAGGAACACGCCGCGGTGGATGGGGTCCGGGTCGATGGACGTCGCATGCGACGCGAGGAAACCCACCTGCGTGAGCACGCCCCGGCGCTGCGCCCCGTCCAGCGTCACCGGCACGAAGTCCGCGGTGAACGTCCCGGTGAGGCCGTAGATGCGCGCCAGCTCGGCGTTGACGAAGGTGTCGCGAGACGTGAGCAGGTCCGCGAAGCGCCCCTTGCGCCCGAAGACGACGTCCTCGACGAAGAGCGTGTTCTCCTTCGCCGCGGACTCCGCCAGCTTCGTGGTGACGTTGGGGAAGCGCGTCGCGTTGGGCCGGATGCTCGCGTAGCGGGGCACGTCGAAGACGGCCTGGTGGTAGGCGTCCACCACGCCGCGCGCCCGGGCGTCCGTAATCATCCGGCGCGCTTCGGAGGCCACGCCCTCGCGCTTCGAAAGCATGCCCTCGCGAGCGGCGGCGAACAGCGCGTCGTCCGGCATCGAGTTCCAGAGCGCATAGCTCAAGCGGGACGCCACCTCGAACGCGTCCAGCGGCACCTTGCCGGCCGTCGCCTGCGTGCTGCGCTCCACGCGGTAGAGGAACAGGGGCGACTGGAGGAAGCCCTCCAGCACCAGCCGCAGGCCGCCCTGGAACGCGGCCATCGTCGGGTACGCCTGAGGGCCCTGGCGGTACAGCTTCAGGTACGTCTCCACCTCGTCCGCGGTCAGCGGGCGGCGCAGGGCGCGCAGGCCGAAGGACTCCACGAACGCCTTCGCGCGAGCCTCGTCCGTGGTGCTCCCCGCCGGCAGCAGCTTGCCCAGCTTCGTCGCGTCCGTGGCCACCTGCCCGGCCAGGTCCGCCGCCGCGCGCTGGTAGGCACCCCACAGCGCCTCGTCCACCGACAGCGCGCGGGCGTCGTTGTCGAAGAGGAAGCCGCTCTGGGACGGATCCGCGCGGAACGACTGCGCCAGCGCCGTGGGCGCCGCGTCTAGCTTGAGCAGGTCCTTCACGCTGCTCACCCACTGCGCATGCGTCAGCCGAGCGACGCGCACGGTGCGCGCCGCCTGCTCCACGCCAGCAGGGGGAGGCTTGTTCGTCCCGTCAGGGCCAGGATTGCGCGGATTCGCCGCGTCAGAAATCTGGCCTTCGCAGGCAGTCAGGAAACTCAAGGAGCCCGCGAGCAGCGCGGAAGTCCACCGTCGTTGACGTAGCGCCATGGGGGGAAGCGCCTCCGTTCGTTGGAGGTCATCCCACTGGGGAAGCGTCAGGAAGTCAATCCGTACACCGGCCGACCGGGCCCGGTGTCACATGAATACTGGAAACCGCTGTGGACACCGGATCCGCCCGGCGCTCAGCCGGGGATGAGGAAGCGCGCGATGACGCGCTTGAGGCCCACGGTTCCGCCGAACTCCACGGTGACCTTGGCGTTGGGTCCGGACCCTTCCGCGGCGACGATTCGCCCGGAGCCGAACTGTTCGTGACGCACGCGCATGCCGCGCACGTCTCCGCCCACGCCGTCCATGTCGGACGACGCCTGCGAATAGCTGCGGTCCACGCGCGGGCCCGTCTCATCGTCGTCCCAGTTGCGGCGGCGCTGCGGCATGGCGGCGGCGCGCGGCGGGGGCGGCAGGTCGTTCTCCTTGAAGCCGAACAACGCCTGCGGCACGTCCGCGAGGAAGCGGCTGGGAGGGTTGTACTTGAGCTCACCAAAGAGGGAGCGGCACTGCGCCAGGCTCACGAAGAGCCGCTTGCGCGCGCGGGTGAAGCCCACGTAGCAAAGCCGTCGCTCCTCGGCCATCTCCTCGCCGCCGTCCGGGTCGTCGCTCTTGAGCGCGCGCGAGTGCGGGAAGACGCCCTCCTCCATGCCGGTGAGGAACACGGCGTCGAACTCCAGGCCCTTGGCCGCGTGCAGCGTCATCAGCGCCACGCGGCCCTCGCTCACCTCCGCGTCCGCCTCACCCACCAGGCTGATCTGCTCCAGGAAGGATTGCAGGGGCGGGATGTCCGCGGTGAGCGGCGCGGAGTCCACGCCCTCCGGAGCCTCCTCCTCGCGCGCCTCGAGCGCGGCGGCGGAGGCCACCATGTCGGACGCGCGCTTCAGGTCGAACTCCTGCGCCGCGCCCAGCAGTTCCTTCAGGTTCTCCGCCCGGGTGAGCGCCTCATCGCTGCCTTCCGCGACCAGCGTCTCCACCAGCTTCGACTCCTTCAGCATCTGGTCCACCGCGCCCGCCGCGTCCTTCGCCGTGAGGGAGAAGGCGTGCAGCGACTGGAGCAGCTGGTGGAAGCCGCCCAGCCGCTTCTGCGCGGTGGCGTTGAGCGAAGGGATGCGGTGGCGCTCGCCCAGGGCCTCGTAGAGGCTCAGGCCCTGCTCGTTCGCGAAGTCGGTCAGCCGCTCCTCGGTGGTGTCACCGATGCCGCGCGCCGGCACGTTGAGCACGCGCAACAGGTCCGCGTCCGAGCGCGGGTTCACCATCAGCCGCAGGTACGCGGAGGCGTCACGCACCTCCGCGCGGTCGTAGAAGCTGCGTCCGCTCACCAGCTGGTACGGCACGCGCCCCAGCCGCAGCGCCTCTTCCAGCACGCGGCTCTGCGCGTTGGTCCGGTAGAACACGGCCATGCTGGAGAACTTGATGAAGCCCTCGCGCTGGACGGCCAGGATGCGCCGGGCCACCTCCTGCGCCTCCGCGCGCTCGTCGCGGTGCAGCAGCAACTCCAGGTTCTCCCCCTTGGGCCGCTCGCTCCAGAGCTTCTTCTGCATGCGGCGCGGGTTCTTGGAGATGACCTCGTGCGCGGCGGTGAGGATGTTCTGATCGGAGCGGTAGTTCTGCTCCAGCTTCACCACCTTCGCGCCCGGGTACTGCATGGGGAACTGGAGGATGTTGTCCACGTCCGCGCCGCGCCAGCGGTAGATGGACTGGTCGTCGTCGCCCACCACCACCAGGTTCGCGGACGGAGGCGGGGCCAGCTGCCGCAGGAACGCGTACTGCACGGGGTTGGTGTCCTGGAACTCGTCCACCAGCACGTGCGTGAAGCGCGTGCGGTAGCGCTCCAGCACGTCCGGCCGGTCGCGGAAGAGCTTCACGAGCAGGAGCAGCAGGTCCCCGAAGTCCACCGCGTTCGCCGCGCGCAAGAGCTTCTGGTAGCCCGCGTACACGCGCTTGACGATCTGCCCGCGCACGTCCTCCTGCTCCACGCGCATGTCCTCCGGCAGCCGCGCGGCGTTCTTCTCCTGGTCGATGCGGTGCAGGATTTCGCGCGGCTGCATCACCGGCTCCACGCCCGCGTCGCGCATGGCGCGCTTCACCAGGCTGAGCTGGTCGCCGTCGTCGTAGATGACGAAGGACCGCGTGAGGCCCGCGGCCTCCGCTTCGCGGCGCAGGATCATGGCAGCGGAAGAGTGGAACGTGCTCACCACCAGGTCGTTGGCCTGCGCGCCCAGGAGCTGGGTGAGGCGATCGCGCATCTCGCGCGCGGCCTTGTTGGTGAAGGTGACGGCCAGGATGCGCCACGGGAAGACGCGGTGGACCTTCACCAGGTGGGCCACACGGCGGGTGATGACGCGCGTCTTGCCGCTGCCGGCGCCCGACAGCACGAGCAGGGGGCCGTCGCCGTGGAGCACGGCTTCCGCCTGGGGCGGGTTGAGGTCTTCGAGGAGGGCGGTTTCGTGGGCGTTCACGGAGGGTTCCACCAGGGGGAAGAACCCCGTCTTCTAACGTCTTTCGCGCGCGGGTGCCGGTCTTCCGGTAAGCCCTGTCGCCCGCCGGGCCGTCCGCTCTCGGGACGGGCAGGAGCGTGGGATATAAAAGGGCCCACCTCCCATGTCCGACACCC
>NZ_RAWR01000144.1:0-28027 GCF_003986945.1 Corallococcus sp. AB018
GGGGAGGGGGTGGGGGCAGTCGAGGACGGCGTCACCGGGCCACCGGGCGTCGAGCCCGGTCTCCGGATGACTTCGACTGCGGGGAGCACCCGCCGTGTCTTCCTGTCGTTCACGGTTGTACGTTACCTGATGCGCGGGGCCCGGGCATGCCCGGGCTCACGGCTGGGGGGATGCTGAAAAGTCCACCTTCCACCCGGACGGTTCCCTCACCATCCGGACCTCGCCCGACCTTCCCGCCGAGCGCACCACCAAGGTCGCCACGTCGCCCTCCTGCCGGAGCAGCGAAACCTCCTGAACATCCGCCGGCACCGGGACATTCGCGAAGAACAGCGGGAGCGGCTCCGGCTTCACCATGCCCCCGGACGCGTCGCTCACCTGCTGCGCTCGCGTCTTCAGGACCTGCTGGGTCTGTTGTGACAGCCCTGCGTACGCCTTGGGCAGCTCTCCGCGCTGCACGTGCCGGTGGAACGTCTGGTAGGCCCCCACGGGGGTATCCGGCTGCAGCCGGCTGCAACCGCTCAGGGCCAGGAGGGCGAACAGCAGCCAGGTCGTCATCGCGAGCGGGCGCATGGGGCCTCCGATTTAGGTCAAACCGCCGCCGTGGGGAAGCGGGAGGTGTGTCACGCCGCGTGCTGGTGGACGCGATTGCGCCCCGTTCCCTTGGCGGAATACAGGCTCGTGTCCGCCGCGCGCAGCAGGGCCTCCGTGCCCGGCAGGTCGTCCGCGGGCACCGTCGCCACGCCCAGCGACGCGGTCAGCTTCACCTCCCGCGACACTCCGTCCGGCGACTTCCACGTCAGCTCCAGCCGCTCAATCGCCTCGCGCACACGCTCGCACGCCCGCAGCGCGTCCTGGGGGGCCGCCTCCGGCAACAGGGCAATGAACTCCTCGCCGCCGTAGCGGGCCAGCAGGTCCACCTCCCGCAGCGTCGCGCGCGCCGTGTGCGCCACCGCGCGCAGCACCTCGTCCCCGAAGGGGTGGCCGAACGTGTCGTTGATGCGCTTGAAGTGGTCGATGTCCAGCATCACCAGCGACAGGGGAGAGCGGTACCGGCGCGAGCGCATGAACTCCTCGCTCAGCCGCTCCTCGAAGTAGCGCCGGTTGTACAGGCCCGTGAGCGCGTCCGTGCGGCTGAGCGCGAGCAGCTCCTGCCGGCGGCGGTCCAGCTCGCGGTTGGCCCACTCCAGTTCGCGGTTCTTCTCCAGGAGCGCGTCCTGCAACGCCTTGAGCCGCAGCATGGACTTCACGCGCGCGCCCAGCTCCAGCATGTCGAAGGGCTTCACCAGGTAGTCGTCCGCGCCCAGCTCCAGCCCCTCCACCTTGCCCGCCGCCTGCCGGGCCGTCATCAGGATGACGGGGATGAAGCCGAAGCCGCCCTCGCCCGCGTTCGCCTTGACGATGCGGCACACCTCCACGCCGCCCAGGCCCGGCATCTCCACGTCCATCACGATGAGGTCCGGCCGGCCCGCGCGGATGGCGGACAGCGCCTGCGTCCCGTCCAGCGCTTCCTTGAAGACGTAGCCGTGCGGGGCCAGGCCCTCGCGCACGTGGCGGATCTGCGCCGGATCATCGTCCACGATGAGCACGGTGCGCCCGGAGAAGTCGTTGGCGGGTCCGCTCCTGCGCACGCCCTCCGGCATCCGTTTCCTTTCGGCTTCCGGCATGAGGCGCCCACCCCCCAACAGGATGCGGTCGTGGCCCGACGTCGCGAGTGTCCCCTGGGGCGGGAACCCCGTGGGTGGATTCTCCTCCGGGTGGAGGGCGCTGCCAAGGGCCCTTCCGGGCACCCGCGGACACGAGGCCGCCGGGCGTCCAGGGCCAGACAGGTCCGGTGCAGGCTACGGCGCGGATTTCACCAGGCGTGCGCGGTACACGGGCTCCCCGGATGACAGGTAGCGCCGCTCACGGGTGGAGGGCACCTCCTCCGGGTCGTACGGGTGGAACACCCCGGCGCCCAGCGGGTTGTGGAAGCCCGCCGCCTCCAGGATGCCCAGCATGGCCACCCCGCGGTCCTGCACGTCGGTGCGCATGTCGAAGCGGCCCCCGGGCTTGAGCAGCCCCAGCATCACCTTCGCGAAATCCGGCTGCACGACGGCCCGCTTGGCGTGCGAGCGCTTCCACCACGGGTCGGGGAACTGCAGGTGGATGACGTCCAGCGACCCGGGCGCGAAGATGCGCGGCACCACGAAGCGCGCGTCGGATTCGACGACGCGCAGGTTCTTCATGCCCGCCTTCTCCGCGCGCATCTGCGTGTCGCGCGCGTACTTCTTGCGCCACTCGAAGGCCACGAAGCGCACGCCGGGGTTGCGGCGGCAGTACTCCAGCGCGTGCCCACCCGCCCCGGAGCCGATCTCCAGCTCCAGCGGCCCCGTGAAGCCGAACTCCGCGTCCCAGTCCGGGGGCGCTTCCAGGGGGACGAACTTGAGGCCGACCGGTTCAGGGAGCAGGGCAGGGCGCATGGCGGGAACGGGGGCCTCTAACCATGGAGCCGCGTGGGTTGGCCAGGGCAAAAGCGCGCGGGGTGGTATAGGGAAGGGCCATGAAGGTCTTCCAGTCCGTGTCCGAGGCGGGCCGCCAGCTTCAGGGGCAGGCCCTCGCGCTGGGCAACTTCGACGGCGTGCACGTGGGCCACCAGGCCCTCTTCGCGGAAGCGCTTCGCCACGGCCCCGCGAACGCGCTCACCTTCCAGCCCCACCCGGGCAAGGTGCTCCAGCCGGACCTGGCGCCCAAGCTGATTACGCTCCTGCCGCGCAAGCTGGAGCTGCTCGCCGCGTGCGGCCTGTCCCACGGGGTGGTGCAGCCCTTCACCCGCGACTACGCGCGCTCCACGCCGCAGGACTTCGAGGCCGCCCTCTTCGACACGCTGGGCGTGGGCCACGTCGTCGTGGGCAGTGACTACACCTACGGCGCCCAGCGCGCCGGCACCGTCACCACGCTGCGCGACGCCGCGGCGAAGCGGGGCGCCCGGGTGCACGTGGTGCAGCCGGTGAACGTGGACGGCGTCGTCGCGTCCTCGTCGCGGATCCGCGAGTACATCCTGGAGGGCAGGGTGGGCGCGGCCAGGCGCCTGCTCGGCCGCCCGTTCGACCTGGATGGCACGGTGGTGTCCGGCGCGGGCCGGGGGCGCACCATCGGCTTTCCCACCGCCAACGTGGACACGCAGAACGAGCTGCGGCCCGCGCCCGGCGTGTACGCCATCCGCGTGCGCCTCCTGGCGGAAGCGGATGGGCCCTGGCGGCCGGGGGCGGCCAACATCGGCGTGAAGCCCACCTTCGGCGGCACGGAGGTCACCATCGAGGCGCACCTCCTGGACTTCACCGGCGACCTTTACGGCAAGGAGCTGCGGGTGCAGTTCCTGGAGCGGCTGCGGCCCGAGCAACGATTTGGTTCCGCCGCAGAGTTGGTGGGTCAAATCAAGCGCGACGTGGAGGCCGCCCGCACCGTGGTGGCTCGCGGCGACGGGTAGGGTCTGTCGCGCCCTCTGAAAGAGGGCTCCGGACAGCAAGGGAGCACGCCAGGGCGCCTTGACAGGCCGCGCATCGGTTTCCTCTAATCCGGGAGGATCCGTGCCAGGGCTTCAGGCCCCTGTAGCATGGCCTCATTCCCCCCGCGGGTCCCGCTGACAGCCGGGGCTCTGGCTGTTCCCTCCTCACGCTCAAAGAGGCATCCCAGAAATGTCCGGTCGACTCGGTGAATTGCTGGTGCGCGAGAACCTCATCTCCGTCCAGCAACTCCGCAAGGCGCAGGAGGAGCAGCAGAAGAGTGGTGCGCGCATCGGCACGGCGCTCATCAAGACGGGCGCCATCGAGGAGTCGAAGCTCACCGACTTCCTGTCGAAGCAGTACGGCGTGCCGGCGATCAACCTGAAGGACTTCGACATTGATCCGGACATCATCAAGCTCGTGCCCAAGGAAGTGGCCGAGAAGCACCTGGTGATCCCGGTCAACCGCGCAGGGCCCTCGCTCATCGTGGCCATGTGCGACCCGTCCAACATCTTCGCGGTGGACGACCTGAAGTTCCTCACCGGCTACAACATCGAAGCCGTCGTCGCGTCCGAAATCTCCATCCGCGAATCGATTGAGCGCTACTACGCGGAGAAGGGCCCCTCGCTGGAGGACATCGTCGGCGACGTGGGCGACGACATCGAGGTCGCCAAGGAGGAGCAGGAGAACGTGGATGAGATGGCCAAGGCCGCGGATGACGCGCCCGTGGTCAAGCTGGTGAACCTCATCCTCATGGACGCCATCAAGAAGCGCGCGTCCGACATCCACATCGAACCGTACGAGAAGGACTTCCGGGTCCGCTTCCGCATCGACGGCGTGATGTACGAGGTGATGCGCCCGCCCATGAAGCTGCGCAACGCCATCACCAGCCGTCTGAAGATCATGGCGTCGCTGGACATCTCCGAACGGCGCCTGCCGCAGGACGGCCGCATCAAGATCAAGATCGGCGGCGGCAAGGAGATGGACTTCCGCGTGAGCGTGTGCCCCACGCTCTTCGGCGAGAAGGTCGTGATGCGCTTGCTCGACAAGAGCAACCTGCAGCTGGACATGACCAAGCTGGGCTTCGACGCGACGCCCCTGGCCTGGTTCAAGGAGGCCATCGACCGTCCCTACGGCATGGTGCTGGTGACGGGCCCCACGGGTTCCGGCAAGACGACGACGCTGTACTCCGCGCTCTCCAGCCTCAACGACGTGGGCACCAACATCTGCACCGCGGAGGACCCGGTCGAATTCAACTTCGCCGGCATCAACCAGGTGCAGATGCATGAAGACATCGGCCTGAACTTCGCGGCCGGTCTGCGCTCCTTCCTCCGCCAGGACCCCGACATCATCATGATCGGTGAGATCCGCGACTTCGAGACGGCGGAAATCGGCGTGAAGGCGGCGCTCACGGGCCACCTGGTGCTCTCCACGCTGCACACCAACGACGCCCCTGGCACGGTGAGCCGTCTGCTCAACATGGGCATCGAGCCGTTCCTCGTGACGGCGTCGCTCAACCTCATCCTCGCCCAGCGTCTGGCGCGCCGCCTGTGCCCCGCGTGCAAGCGCCCCGCGGAGAAGGTGGACGAGCAGGCCCTCATCGACGCGGGCATCCCGCCGGACAAGATGGGCACCTTCACCATGTACGAGAAGGTCGGCTGCCGCGAGTGCAACGACCGCGGCTACCGCGGCCGCGTGGCCATCTACGAGGTCATGCCCTTCTGGGACGGCCTCAAGGAGCTGGTCATCAACGGCGCCTCCGCCGCGGAGCTCAAGCAGGAGGCCATCCGCCTGGGCATGAGCAGCCTGCGCATGAGCGCGCTCAAGAAGCTCATGGACGGAATGACGACGCTCGAAGAGGTCGTGGGCAACACCGCGCCGGACCGCTTCTAGTCACCCCACCTCCTCTCCACACTTCTTCCTCCGACAGGACACGCATCCGTGGCCAACCTGCACCAGCTCCTCAAGGCGATGGTCGAGAAGGGCTCTTCCGACCTCCACATCACCACCGGCTCGCCGCCGCAGCTCCGCGTGGACGGTGAACTCGTCCCGCTCAAGACGGCGCCGCTCACGCCCGTGGAGACCAAGCAGCTCTGCTACTCCATCCTCACGGACGCCCAGAAGCACAAGTTCGAGGAGGAGAACGAGCTGGACCTGTCGTTCGGCGTGAAGGGCCTGTCGCGCTTCCGCGCGAACATCTTCATGCAGCGCGGCGCCGTCGCCGGTGCGTTCCGCACGATTCCCTTCAAGATTTTGACGTTCCAGGAGCTGGGCCTGCCGCCGGTGGTGGCGGAGCTGGTGAAGAAGCCGCGCGGCCTCATCCTGGTGACGGGCCCCACGGGCTCCGGCAAGTCCACCACGCTGGCCTCGATGATCGACAAGATCAACACCGAGCGTCATGAGCACATCATGACCATCGAGGACCCCATCGAGTACCTGCACCCGCACAAGAACTGCCTGGTGAACCAGCGCGAGGTCGGTGCGGACACGCGCAACTTCAAGACGGCCCTCAAGTACATCCTCCGCCAGGACCCGGACATCGTGCTGGTCGGTGAGCTCCGAGACCTGGAGACCATCGAGGCGGCGCTCACCATCGCGGAGACGGGCCACATCTGCTACGCGACGCTGCACACCAACAGCGCGGTGCAGACCATCAACCGCGTGCTGGACGTCTTCCCGCCGTACCAGCAGCCCCAGGTGCGCGCCCAGATGTCCTTCGTGCTGGAGGGCGTGATGAGCCAGGCGCTCGTCTCCAAGGTGGGTGGGCCGGGCCGCGTGCTGGCCCTGGAGGTCATGGTGCCCAACCCCGCCATCCGGAACCTCATCCGCGAGGACAAGGTCCACCAGATCTACTCGTCCATGCAGGTGGGCCAGGCGAAGTACGGCATGCAGACGTTCAACCAGGCGCTGGCCGCCCTTCTGGCGCGCCGGGTCATCTCCCAGGACGAGGCCTTCGGCCGTTCTTCCGACCCGGAGGAGCTGCGCAACATCCTCGCCTCGGGTGGTGGAACGGGCGGAGCCCAGCGGCCGGCCGGGGGAGCGGGTGCCCGTTAGTTTTGGGGCATGAAAATCACAGGTTAGACTCCTCGCCCTCCCCGGAGGTCCCGTCATGGCAGCACCCGCAGTGCAACAGAAGGCGACAGCGTCCAAGAAGAACAGTGCCCAGTTCCTCTGGGAGGCGAAGACCAAGAGCGGGGAGAACAAGAAGGGCGAGATGGAGGCCCCGGACATCGAGGCCGTCAACGCGCGCCTGAAGTCGCTCGGCCTCAACCCCACGAAGGTGCGCAAGAAGGGCGCCCTCGACGGGGCCATCTCCCTGCCCGGCATGGGCGGGGTGACGGGCAAGGACATCCTCATCTTCACCCGTCAGTTCGCGACGATGATCGACGCCGGCCTGCCGCTGGTGCAGTGCTTGGACATCCTCGCCAGCCAGATGGACAACCCCGCCTTCAAGAAGGTGGTGTTCGCCATCAAGAGCAAGGTGGAGCAGGGCAGCACCTTCGCGGACGCGCTGAAGGAGCACCCCAAGATCTTCGACGAACTCTACGTGCAGCTGTGCGCCGCGGGCGAGGTGGGCGGTATCCTCGACACCATCCTCAACCGGCTCGCCGCCTACCGTGAGAAGAGCGAGAAGCTGAAGGCCAAGGTCAAGAGCGCCATGACCTACCCGTCAGTGGTCATCCTGGTGGCCATTGGCGTGACGGCGCTGCTGCTGCTCAAGGTGACGCCCGTCTTCGAGAAGATGTTCGCGGACTTCAACTCCAAGCTGCCCGCGCCCACGCAGGTGGTCGTGGACATGTCGAAGTTCGCCCAGGCGTACTTCATCCACACCGTGGTCGGCATCGCGGCGGTGGTGTTCTCCTTCACCTGGAGCTACCGCCAGCCCAAGGGCCGCAAGTTCTGGGACAAGGTCTTCCTCAAGATGCCCCTGTTCGGCGACGTGCTCCGCAAGGTGGCCGTGGCGCGCTTCACGCGCACGCTGGGCACGATGATCTCCTCGGGCGTGCCCATCCTGGACGCGCTGGACGTGACGGCGAAGACGGCCGGTAACCGCACGGTGGAAGAGGCCATCTACTACGTGCGCGGGAAGATCGCCGAGGGCAAGAACATCGCGGGCCCGCTGCTGGAGACGAAGGTGTTCCCCTCCATGGTGGTGCAGATGATTGGCGTCGGCGAGGCGACGGGCGCCATGGACACCATGCTCAACAAGATCGCCGACTTCTACGACGACGAGGTGGACACGGCGGTCAGCGCCCTCACCTCGATGATCGAACCGCTCCTCATGGTGTTCCTGGGCGGCGTGGTCGGCGGCTTCCTCATCGCCATGTACCTGCCCATCTTCTCGCTTGCCGGCGCCATCAAGTAGCGCGGGCGGTGGAAGGCTGATGCGCGGCGTGGCCCCCGGGCTGCGCTCGCGTCTGGTGTGGCTGGTGTTGTTCCGCACCGTGGCGGCGAGCCTGTCGCTCGTCGTGACGGTGGTCCGGCTGGCGACCCAGCCCGCGCAGGAGCCCAGCCGCGCGGACTCGCTGTCGTTCGGTGTCATCGCGGCGGCCTACGTCCTCACGGTGGTGACGGGCCTGCGCTTGCGCCGGGGCACCGCGGGGCGCCTGGACGCCGTGGTGCAGGTGGTGGGCGACGTCATCATCGCCACCGGCCTGGTGTTCCTGAGCGGCGGCGCGGAGTCGCCGCTGACGTTCCTCTACAGCCTGGCCGTCATTGGCGCGGCGGTGGTGTTGGATCGGCGTGGCGCGCTGTGGGCCGCGGTCGTGTCCTCGCTGGCCTTCACCGGGCTGCTGCTGGTCATGCGGCTCACCCTGCCGGCGGACGCCCCGACGATGGCGCCCTCGCGGGTGCTCTTCGTGCTGGGCAGCAACGTGCTGGCGCTGGGCCTCATCGCCGTGCTGTCCGGCTACCTGTCGCGCCAGCTGTCCGCCACGGGCGGTGCGCTGTCCCAGAGCGAGGCGGACCTGCGCCGGCTGGGGCGGCTGCAGCAGCTCATCCTGTCCTCCATGCCGTCGGGGCTCGTCACCTGCGACGCCGAGCGGCGCGTCACCTTCCTCAACACCGCGGCCTGCGGCATCCTCCAGGTCACGGACAGCGCGTGCGTGGGCCAGCCGCTGGAGAAGCTCCTGCCGGGCGTGTCCGTGCTGGCGCCGCGCGCCACCCGGGGTGAGCTGCGGGTGAAGACGCCCGGGGGCCAGCGGGTGCTGGGGTTGTCCGTGTCGCCCCTGGAGGGCGAGGCGGGCTCGCTGCTCATCGTCTTCCAGGACCTCACGGAGCTGCGGCGCATGGAGGAGGACCTCAAGCGCACGGACCGGCTGGCCAGCCTGGGTGCGCTGTCCGCGCAGCTGGCGCATGAAATCCGCAACCCGCTGGCCGCCATGCGCGGCTCCGCGCAGCTCCTGGCCCAGGACCCGTCCGGTGACGTGGTGGTGACGAAGCTCACCGGCATCCTCACGCGCGAGGCGGACCGGCTGGCGCGGCTGGTGGAGGACTTCCTGCGCTTCGCGCGCCCGCCCGAGCCGCAGCGCCGGCCGGTGGCCCTGGACACGCTGCTGTCGGAGACGGTGGACATGCTCCGCGCGGATCCGCTTTCACGCGAAGTGCAACTGGAGGTGCGCCTGGTGGACGCGCTGACGGCGCCGGTGGATCCGGACCAGCTGCGTCAGGTGCTCCTCAACCTGGTGCGCAATGGCATCCAGGCGGCGGGTCCAAAGGGAACCGTCCGGGTGGCGCTGGCGCGCGCGGACAAGGAAGCGCAGATTCGCGTGTGGGACTCGGCGGGAAGCATCACGGAGGAGATGATGGGACACCTGTTCGAGCCGTTCTTCACGACCCGCAACGGTGGCACCGGGCTGGGCCTGTCCACCGCGCACTCCATCATCCACGCGCACGGAGGCACCATCCGCGTGACGTCCAATCCCGCTGAAGGCACCGAGTTCCTCGTGGGGTTGCCCCTGTGACGGCGCCGCTCCCTCATGACGGTGGGTCGCGCGGCCACGTGCTGGTGGTGGACGACGAGCTGTCCATGCGCGAGTACCTGGAGATCCTCCTCGTGCGGGAAGGCTACGCCGTGACGAGCGTGCCCTCCGTGGAGACCGCGCGCGCCATGCTGGAGAAGGACCAGGTGGACCTGGTCATCTCCGACATGAAGCTGGGCTCGGGCAGCGGCCTGGACGTGCTGCGCACGGCGCGCTCGCGCAAGGAGCCGCCGGAGGTGGTGCTCATCACCGCCTTCGGCACGCCGTCCTCCGCGGTGGAGGCCATGCGCGAGGGCGCCTACGACTACATCTGCAAGCCCTTCGACAACGAGGAGCTGCGGCTGCTGGTGCACAAGGCGCTGGAGAAGCGTGCGCTGCGCCAGGAGAACCTCACGCTCAAGTCGCGGCTCCTGCCCGGCCTGGGCGGGTTGCTGGTGGGGACGAGCCCCCGCATGCGCGCCCTGTGGCAGCTGGTGGAGAAGGTGGCCCCGGGCCGCAGCACGGTGCTGGTGACGGGGGAGAGTGGCACCGGCAAGGAGCTGGTGGCGCGCGCCATCCACCTGCGCGGCCAGCGCGCCGCCCAGCCCTTCCTCCCTTTCAACTGCGGCGCCCTCAATGAAGGCGTGCTGGAGAGCGAGCTGTTCGGCCACATGAAGGGGTCCTTCACGGGCGCCACGCATGAGCGGCCGGGCCTGCTGGTGTCCGCGGCCGAGGGCACGGTGATGCTGGACGAGGTGGGCGAGATGCCGCTCGCCACGCAGGTGAAGCTGTTGCGCGTGCTGCAGGAGCGCAAGGTGAAGCCGGTGGGCAGCGCTGCGGAGATTCCCTTCCAGGCGCGCGTCATCGCGGCCACCAACCGCCGGCTGGAGGCGGAGGTGAAGGCGGGCCGCTTCCGCGAGGACCTCTTCTACCGGCTCAACGTCATCACGCTGGAGTTGCCCCCGCTGCGCGAGCGGCCGGAGGACATCCCGCCGCTCGCCACGCACTTCCTGGCGCGGCTGGCGGAGGAGCTGGGCCGGCCGGCCCTGCGCTTCGCGCCGGAGACGCTCGCGTTGATGGAGCGCTATGCGTTCCCGGGCAACGTGCGCCAGCTGCAGAACATGGTGGAGCGCGCGGCCACGCTGTCGGACTCGGAGCTGCTGGGGCCGGGGACGCTGCCGCCCGCGGTGCGCGGTGAGTCGGAGCCCCTGAGCCGCCCGGGCGACAGCGGCGAGCCTTCGCTGGGCTCGGGCTTCAACCTGGAGCGCCACCTGGACGAAAGCGAGCGGCGGCACCTGCTGGCCGCGCTCAAGCAGTCCCAGGGCGTGAAGACGCGCGCCGCGGAGCTGCTGGGCCTGTCCTTCCGCTCCTTCCGCTACCGGTTGGCGAAGCACGGCCTCACGGATGAGCTGGACGAGCCGGGCGGGTCCCGTGTCGGTTGAGGAGGGCCCCGGGACGGTGCCTGCTGGCGCTGGCCGCCCGTGGGGCGCGGTGGGCGCGCTCGTCGGGACGGGGCTGGCCCTGCTGGGACTCTGGGCCTGGTTCTCGCCGGAGTACCTGACGGTCCGCGGCTTCCCCGTGGACGACGCGTGGATCCACGCCGTGTACGCCCGCGCCTTCGCGAGCGGCGCGGGGCTCAGCTACAACCCGGGCGTCCCGGCCACCGGAGAGACCTCCCCCTTGTGGGCCGTGGTGCTCGCGCCCGCGCACCTGCTGTCCGCTGACGTGGCGACGCGCGTGCTGCTGGTGAAGCTCACCGGCTTCGTCCTCCACCTGCTCTCCTGCGTGGCCGCGTTCCTCGCGCTGCGCCGGGCCAGCGTGGCCTGGGCGCTGGGCGGCGCGCTGGCGGTCCTGGTGCATCCGGACCTGGTGGCGGCCAGCGTCAGCGGGATGGAGGTCCCCCTGGCCACCCTGGCCGCGTGGGGGCTGGTGCTCTGCCTGGGGGCGCGCTCGCCGCTTGCGTTCGGGCTCGTCAGCGTGGCCGCGCCGCTCTGCCGCCCGGAGCTGCCCGTGCTCGCGTTCACGCTGCCGGTGCTGCTGCTCGTGCGCGACCGCCGTTCCTGGCAGGCCCCCGTGCCGTACCTCGTCGCCGCGGCGGCGGGGACGTTCGCGTCCTTCGGCTTGCTGTCCTTGTGGAACCTCGCGGCGTCGGGCCGGCCGCTGACCGCCACGTTCTACGCGAAGGTGGGCTCGGGCGGCCCGAGCCTCTGGATGGCGCAGGCGTTGGGCTTCGGGGAGCTGCTTCCGGGGCTCACCTTCACCGTGTTGCCGGTGCTGGTCGTGCTGGCGGTGCTCGCCATCGTGGAGCTCATGCGCGCGGAGGTTTCAGCACCTTCGCGGCTGGCCGCCGCCGCCGCCGTATCCGGGCTCCTCTTCTGCGCGGTGTCCTTCAAGCTCATCCCGCCCATCGACCCTTCCGTCTTCTACCACCAGCGCTACGCGCTGCCCGCGCTGCCCCTGCTCATCGCGCCCTTCCTGGTGCTGGGAGGAGGGTGGCTCCAGACGCGCGTTCCGTCCCTGGGGCGCCCGGCGGTGGCGGCCCTGGCCCTGCTTCCGGCGCTGGCCTGTGCCCTGGGGCTGCCGCCCCGCCTGGAGCGGCTGACCAACGACGCCCACAACATCGACGATACGCAGGTGGCGCTGGGCCGCGCCCTGGCGAGCGCTCCGCCCGAGGCCGTGGTCTGGGTGACGGATGCCGGAGCGGTGCGCTACTTCGGCCAGGCCTTCGTGGTGGACACGCTGGGACTCAACACGCCCGGCATGCTGGGCCCGGATGCGCAGGGCTACCTGGATGCGCACCCGCCCACGTACCTGGAGGTCGTGCCCCTGTGGTCGGGGCTCCGCTCCGACGCCAGCCGTCCCTGGCCCCCGCCGCGCGTGTTCCAGCCCTCCACGCCCTACACGGTGACGCGCTTCGCGGCCATGCAGCGTCACGCCCTGTTCTCCTGCGCGGAAGGGACGGGCCTCTACGAAATCCGGGGACGGACCTTCCGCTTCAGGTGCGCATCGTCGGCGCCGCTCGTGGAAGGCGGCCCCTAGTCGGGACAAGGCCGCCGGGCGTCACGGTTTCGGCGTGGGGGCGACCTGCGCGGGAGCGGGCGCTTGGGCGGGAAGGGCGGTCCGGTACAGCCGCCACCGGCCCTCGTGCGTGACGGGCTCCAGCGGGAGGTGCTGGGGCAGGCCGTCGTGCTCACCGTCGGGCAGGCCCACCAGGGCGTATTCGAAGGAGCGGAAGTCCCGCTCCGGCCGGACGGCGCGCGCGTTCCACTCCAGGCCCTGGGTCCAGGGCGGAGCTCGCAGGCGACGGAGGACCACCGGGCTGGGCGCGAACCAGGAGAAGGAGAAGTTGTTGCTCGCCCCGCGCCACACGTACGTCCAGGCGAAGGTCTGCAGGAACGGGCGTCCCTCGATGATCCGGCTTCCCTGCAGGTAGTCGAGCCCGAGGACGCGGGCGCCCTCCGGCACGGCGTCCACGGCGGCCTCCAGCCCGGACAGGTCCTGCTCCTCGAAGGCGCGCCAGACCAGCGTGGTGAAGCCCGTCAACAGCAGCATGGCCGCCGCGGACCACGCGCGCAGCGCCTTCACGGGAAGCCGGGGCGCGGGGACCGCGAGCACCAGCAGGGCCATGGCGAAGGGCACCCAGCGCTCGGCCATGAGGATGGTGTTCTGGGCCAGGTCGGGCAGCACCAGGGAGAGGGCCAGCATGAACAGGCCCGGAACCACGAGCGCCCAATCCACCAGGCGGCGCAGCTCCTTGCGGTGCTGCCACAGCCCCAATCCCATCCACAGGACGATGAGGATGAAGACGGGCCCTTCCACGGAGTCGCGCATTCCTCCAAAGGCCGCGCTGACGAAGCGCACGGGGGAGATGCGCACCCAGAAGTCGCGCTCGTAGAAGATGGGAGAGTTGAAGCCCCGCTTCGAGAGCTGGGAGAACCACCACAGTGCGAACAGCCCCACGGGCGTCACGGCCGAACCCTGGAGCAGGACGGTCTTCCATCCCGGCCGGGTCCGGGCCCAGTTCAACGCCAGGGTGAACATGCCCATCGCGAACCAGAGGGCGTGGAACCAGTAGAGCAGCGCCGCTCCCAGCAGGAACGGCAACACCCCTCGCGGTGTGGTCGCCCGGGGGGACTGGATGAAGTGCAGCCACACCACGTAGACGGGCCAGCCGGCGAGCAGCGGGGTGAACCCCCAGTACAGCACCTGGCTGAAGAAGAAGAGGGAGCCGAGCACGGCGGCCTCGGGCGAGTGGTTCCGGCGCCAGGCCAGCCAGTGCACCGCCGCGGCGAAGAGCGCCCCCAGCGCCAGCACCGACGCGCTGCCCAACCACCGCGCTGGCAGCGTCAGCCACAGCGGCAGCAGCACCACGTTCGAACCCCAGTAGGGCGTCAGTGGCTGGATGCGGTACGCCCCACTCGG
Source organism: Corallococcus sp. AB018 (assembly GCF_003986945.1). Classification (NCBI taxonomy): domain Bacteria; kingdom Pseudomonadati; phylum Myxococcota; class Myxococcia; order Myxococcales; family Myxococcaceae; genus Corallococcus; species Corallococcus sp. AB018. The sequence continues at coordinate 13,865 of NZ_RAWR01000144.1, forward strand.
GTCGTGAAGGGCTTCCAGCAGCAACCGGACCTGGCCCAGGTGCTGGGGCAGGTCGCAGAGCGGCGGGATGGTCACGGCCAGACTCGGCAGGGCGACGCCGCACACGCTGAGCAGCAGCAGGAGCAGTCGCGTGCGGAGGGAAGAGGAAGAAGGCGTGTCGCTCATGTGGGTGGCGTCGTCCGCGACAGGACGGGCGGGCTCCCGTCGCCGGGCCACCATACCCGAGCGCTCCGCCGCCGGCAGGGCGTTGCCGGGGACTCACGTCCGGGCGGCTGGCCACCCGCCGCCCGGAAGGGCCCGTGCGTCCATGCCCCCTCGCTCCGGTGCGCCGCCAGGTCCGGACCGGCCGCGGAAGAGGGGCCGGGCATCAAGGCTTGGACGCGCCCGCGCGGGCCGCCGCGGCCTCGTGCTCGACGGCCCGGGCTTCATCTCCGAGCGCATGGTGGGCCCGGGCCAGTGCCTGGAGCACGCCCGGGGTGTCCGGGGACAGGGCCCGCGCCTTCTCCAGCGGGTCCAGCGCCTCCTTCGCGCGGCCCAGGCGGAGCAGCGTCTCGCCCAGGGCCCGCCACGCGTCGGCGCTTCCGGGCGCGAGGGTCGCCGCCTGCCGCAAGGCGCGCGCCGCGGCTTCATCCTCGCCCAGGGCCCGCAGGGCCTCGCCCAGCCGGTAATGGAGGCCGGATTGTTCCGGCATCCCGACGAGCGCGGCCTCCAACAGCTCCCGGGCCCGGGCGGGCTGCCCCGCCTTGAGCAGGCCCCGGGCCAGGGCGTCCACGGCGAGGGCGTCATGGGGCCGCAGCCTCACCGCGTGCTCCAGCGCGGGCAGGGCTTCGTCCACGCGTTCCTCGCGCAGGAGGGCACTCCCCAACTGGTAGTGCGGCGAGGGCGCGTCCGGGCTCACCTCCACGGCATTCGCCCACAGGCTCACCTCGTCCTGCCAGACGCCCACCTGCGTCGCGGCGCGCGCGGTGGCGGCCAGCAGCACCGCGCCCGCGACGACCGCGGGCACCAGGGCTCCCGAGGATGCGGCCTCGCGGCGCGCCCGGGCGCTCCAGGCGCCCCATGCCGCGGCGACGCCCAGACAGAACCCCACCGACGGCAGGTAGTCGTAGCGCTCGGAGACCGCGCTCTCCCCGAGCGCGCGAAGGTGCAGCGCCGGCAGCAACGGCAGTATCAGCCACGCCAGGCCCAGCCAGGCCCCGGGCACCCGCCGCCGCAGGAGCACCAGCCCCGCCGCCACGCCCAGCGCGACCCCCAGGCCCACCCACGCCCGGACTGCCGTGAGCGAGGTGACGAGCTCGAAGGGGTGCAGCACGCTCAGGCCCGAGGGCAGGACGAGCAGCCGCGCGTGTTCCGCGAGCAGCGGCAGCGCATTGAACAGCGCGAGACCGGGAGGCACTGAAGCCCACCCCGAATTCACCATGGCGCCGCCCACGGCGTGCAGCCGCAGCGCCAGATAGACGGTGCCGGCGAGCACCAGCGGCCCGTAACGCCAGGCCCACTCGCGCTTGTGTTCAGCGGAAGGCGGCGCGCGGTCCACCAGCTCCCAGGCGAGCAGCATGCCGGGCAGCACGGCGGAGACCTCCTTGAAGAGGAGCGCCACCAGCCACAATCCCGCCCCCGCCACCGCGCGCACGGGCCGCAGCGGCCGGATGGCCACGCACGCCAGCATGCCCAGGCCCGCGGTCGTGGCGGCCACGTCCATGACCGCGCTCACCCACGCCACCGCTTCCACGTGCACCGGGTGGACGGCGAAGAGCAGCCCCGCGACCAGGCCAGCCCCCGGCCGCTGTCCGTCCAGCACGCGCCGGGCCAGGACCCAGACGAGCAGCGACGCGACCGTGTGCAGCAGCAGGGACATCAGGTGGTAGCCCCAGGGCGCGGTGCCCGCCACGCCGTGCACGGCCAGGAGCAGCACGTGGGTCATCGGCCGGTAGAACGCGGCGCTCGCGGAGGCGCTGGGAACGAAGCCGAAGAGTTGCTGGGTGAAGATGTCCCCCAGCGCCGCCGCCGAGCGGATCCACGGGTTGGCCTCCACGAGCACGTAGTCGTCGTAGACCAGTCCGCCCGTCAGTGCCGGCGCGTACACGGCGAGCGCCGCGAGCACCACGGCCACGGCCTGGAGTCCTTCGCGCGAAGGCCCGGCGGCGTGGGAGAGGGGAGGGGCGGAAGGCACGGAAGGGATCAAGAAGGAGGCTCCCACGGAGGCTGGGGCCACGATACCCGATGCCCCGGAGCGCCGAGGGGACACGAACCTGGCAGGCCAGCAGGCGTGGGGCGCGGGTGCCCGGAGGATGGCCCACCGGCCCCCTGGCCAGGGGCGGGAGCGGAGTGGGTCGGTGGTAGGGTCCACCCCCTCTCGACCCATGGCCTCCACTCCCTTCCACGGTCCGCCTCCGCGCGCCTCCCTCCAGGCCCTCTGGGTGGTCCTCGCGGCGCTGCTCGTCCACGTTCCGGCGCTCGCGAATGGCTTCGTCTACGACGACGTTCCCCTGCTCCTGGAGAACCCCTGGCTGCGCTCCGTGGACGGGCTTCGCGCCGCGTTCAGCCACTCCCTCTTCGGCTTCGTCGACGACGGCGCGGACTCGGGGCTGGGCTCGGGCTACTACCGGCCGCTCGCGCACGTGACGTTCTGGCTGCTGCGGGCCGTCTTCGGGACCGCCCCCTGGGGCTACCACCTGCTGCTCATCCTGGCGCACGCGGGCGCGTCCGTCCTGGTGTGGAGGCTGCTGCGGACCTGCCTGCGCGGCGAGGGCGGGGAGGACGTGTCCGGGTGGGCGGCCCTCGCGGGAGCGCTCCTCTTCGCCCTGCATCCGGTCCACACGGAGGCGGTGGTGTGGGTGAGCGGCTGGATGGACCTGAGCGCCTGCCTCGCGCTGCTGATCACAGCGCGGTTGCTCGTGCCGGGCCCCGTGTCGTCCCCGCGCGCGTGGCTGGCCGCGCTGGCGTGGCTTGGGGGGCTGCTCCTCAAGGAGACGGCCATCGTGCTGCCGGTGCTGCTCGTTGTCCTCGAGTGGGGCACGGGCACGGCACCGGTGGGGTTCCGGGAGCGGCTGCGGCGTCATGGCCCCCTGGCCGTGGCGCTGGCGGTGTACGCCGCCCTCCGGCTGAGTGCGCTGGGGCTGGCCGCGCCCGCGGATCCGCGGCGGCTGTCGAATGGAGGCGCGAGCCTGGCGGACGCGCTGTCGCTGGTGACGCGGTTCGGAGGCAAGCTCCTCTGGCCGCACCCGCTGGTGGCGGCGCCTCCCGCGTCAGGGGTGCGCTCCCCGTGGGAGCCCGCGGTGCTTCTGGGGGGATTGTGCGTGATGGGCTTCCTGCTGCTGCTGGGCTGGGCGGTGCGAAGGCGCCAGGGCGCGGTCGTGACGGGGCTGTTCTGGCTGGCCGTGCCCCTGCTGCCCGTCCTGGCCCTCCAGTCGCGCGGCGTGGAGGCCTACGCGGAGCGCTACCTCTACCTGCCCTCGGTGGGGTTCGTGCTGCTCGTGGCGGTGGGGCTGCGGGCCCTGCTCGAGCGCTGGCCCGCGAGCGCCCGCGCGCTGACGCTCGCTTCTGGTGGGGTGCTGGCATCCTTCGCCCTGCTGACGCTCTTGCGCATCCCCGTGTGGCACGACGAGGTGTCCCTGTGGGAGACAACCGTGGAGCAGGTCCCCGAGCGTCCGTCAGCCCATGCGTGGCTGGGCGCGGCCTACCTGAACGTGCGGCGCGCACCGGAAGCGGTGCCCCACCTGGAGACCGCCGCGGCGGCGCTGCCCGGGAACTACCGCGTGCGCAGCGACCTGGCCGTCGCCTACGCGATGACCGGGCGCTTCCAGGACGCCGTGCGACAGCTGGAGGCGGCCATCCGGCTCAAGCCCCGGAGCGCCACCCCGCGCCACAACCTGGGCCTGACGCTGCGCAGGGCAGGGCAGTTGGACGCGGCGGTGGCGCGCTTCCGGGAGGCCCTCCAACTGGAGCCCGCCCGCGCGGACTCGCACCTGGAGCTGGGCCGCACGCTGTTGCAGCTGGGCCGGCCCCGCGAGGCCGAGGCCGCCCTCACGGAGGCGCTCCGCCTCAAGCCGGACCTGGAGGCCGCGCGCCGGGCGCTGGCGGCGGCCCGGTCCGCGCCGTCCACCGCGCAGCCCGGGCCGTGAGCTTCAGCGGAAGTCGCGCCGCTCGAAGATGAACATGGCCAGCGCGGTGAAGACCGCGGCCCACGCCGTCCCGTAGCCCAACGCGGACAGCAGGGTGGTCGCGTCGACGGGCAGCGCGTACGTGGCCTGGGGCTTGAAGTTCATCCGCTCCAGGTTGGGCAGCATGTAGAAGATGATGCGGCCCATCCAGCGGACCAGCTGGCTCTCCGAGTAGCTGGAGATTTCATACAGGTCCCCCGCCAGGTGCCCGGCGAAGTACAGGCCCGTCGTGCAGATGGAGGACACCGCGGGGCCGCAGAAGCTGGAGAAGAGGATGCCCGCGCTGCTGAGCACGAGCAGCTCGAACCACATCGCCCCGGCCGCCACCAGGTGCGTGGAGTGGATGGGCGTGCGGAACAGCAGCAGCTGGCTCAGGAAGATGAGCGTCATCGCCACCAGCACCACGCCCAGCGTCAGCATGGTGCCCGCCAGGCGCGCCAGGAGGAACTGCGTGCGCGACACCGGCTTGCTCACCATGAGGAAGATGGTGCGCCGCTCGATCTCCCGGCTCAGCAGGCCGCACGACAGGAAGATGGCGAGGAAGGCCAGGATGAGGCTCATCATCCCCAGGCCGAAGTCGGTCAGCACGCGGTCGAAGGTGCTGACCGTCACCTCCGTCACCAGCGTGGAGGACAACAGGACGATGACCGCGAACACGCCCACCACCACCGTCACGCGGTTGCGGCGCGCCTCGCGAAAACCGTTCCACATCATCGCGCTGAACGCGCTCACGTGTTGATCTCCCCGCCCACGCTCGTCGTGCGGCCCGAGTTCTTCAATGCGTCCATGAACAGCTGCTCCAGCGAGAACCGCGCCGGCTGGATGCGGTTCACCCGACCGCCCGCGCCCAGCACCCCGCCCAGGAGCCGCTGGCTGTCCGCGTCCGACACCTGCAGGAGCACGCGCCCGTCCAGGGCTTGCGCGGACTCCAGCGTCACGCCCAGCTCCTTCACCTTCTCCAGGGGCAGGTTCTCCACCACCATCTCCACGGTGGGCACCTGCGCGGACACCAGCTCCTGCACGCTGCCTTCGCGCACGCGCCGCCCGCCCACCAGCACCGCCAGGCGGTCACACAGGGCCTCCACGTCCGGGATGATGTGGCTGCAGAACAGCACCGTCGTGCCGTGGTCCCGCTCGGCGAGGATGAGGTCGCGCATCTGCCGGCGGCCCAGCGGATCCAGGCCGCTCGTCGGCTCGTCCAGGATGAGCAGCTTCGGCCGTCCCACCAGCGCCTGCGCCAGCGCCACGCGCTGCACCATGCCCTTGGAGTAGCGGCGGATCTGCAGCTTCTCCGCGCCCGCCATCTCCACCGCGCCCATCACCTCCGTCACCCGCCGGTCCAGGTCCTGGCCGCTCAAGCCGGACAACTGTCCCGCCAGCGTCACGAACTCCCGCCCGGTGAGGTACTCGTAGGGCGCCGGGTTCTCCGGCAGGAAGCCCACCAGCCGCCGGGTGGCCGCGTGGTCCACCGGCTGCCCGTACAAGAGCGCGGTGCCGCCACTGGGCCGCACCAGGTTCATCAGGATCTTGATGGTGGTGGACTTACCTGCACCGTTGGGACCGAGCAGGCCGTAGATCTGTCCGGGGCCCACCTGGAGATCCAGGCCCTGGAGCGCCCGCACGGTGCGGTTGAGCCAGAAGCCGACCTTGTACGTCTTGGACAGCCCCTGGGCCTGGATGGGAAGGGCTTCAGGGTGTGGTGTCTGCATTGGAACTCGTGCCCTCCGGGTGGGCGTTGGGGCGGATCCGCTTTCCGTCGGCGGTGCGCTCATCGTAGATGACTTGCAGGCGGAACTCCGAGGCCGAGGAGTACACCCGGCCGCCATCGCCAATGAAGAAGCGGCCACCCAACGGATCCGCTGGCAGCCGGGTCATCCCTCCATCCTCCACCAGTGCTTCCAAGGTGGCGGGAGCGCGGCCGTGCCGGGTGCGGTAGCGCTCCACCTCCGCGTCCAACTGCTGGAGCACGCGCTCCTGGAGGATTTCCCGGACGCGGCGGTCGTAGGTCTGGCGCGTCTCTTCGTCCTCGGCGCCGTCGCGCATCATCACCGCCAGGGACAGGCCTGTGTCGAAATCGCCGGCCTGGGCATACAGCCGCGTGGCCAGCGCCGAGTACCAGGCCGGCGCATCCCTCCGGCGCGACAGCTCCGTGATGATGTCCGCCGCTTCCTTGTACTCGCGGTGGAAGAACATCAGGTTGTAGGCAAGCTGGAACCACGTACGCGAGTTCTCCGGCACGTTCCGGGTCCCCTTGCGCAGCAGCTTCGTGGACTCCTCCACATTGGCGTACTGCTCGCGTCCCAGGTGGATGGGGATGGTCGTCCCCGCGAACCAGTAGACCGTCGCGAACTTGGGATCCAGGTCCGTCGCCAGGTCCGCGTAGGCGTAGACGTCCCGGTAGTCCGTAGGGGTCCTGGATCTGCCGATGCGGTTGAGGGTGAGGATCCAGAAGTAGTCGGTCACCAGCCCCAGCTGTCCCCTGAAGACGGCGCGCAGCAGCCCGGGGCGCGGCAGGAGCGGCCGGTCGTTCACCCGGAGCGTCGGGGTAGGTGGGGCCGCCAGCAACACGACGCAGAGCAGGGCGGCGGGCAACAGCAGGGCAGGCAGCTTGCGCATGGGCTCCACGAAACGCCACGGGGTCCCCGGAGTGATCCCGGAGACCCCGCGTGCTGATCATGCCTCCTCGTTCAGACGGAAGCCAGTGACATCACGGGCAGCTGACGTCGTTGTACGCGTTGCCGGGCTCGCCACCGGAGACGGCGTCCTGGTCGTTGCCGCAGACGTCCGCCAGGGCGACGGTGGTCGCCGCGGAGGTGATGCCCCACGTGTCGGCGTTGTCGTCGTTGTCGACGTTACCGAAGGCCGTCGCGTTGAAATCGCAGGAGGGGCAGCTCGCGACACCGGGAATCACGCCGGCGGTGAGCGCCTGGGTGCCCGAGGACGGCTTGTTCTTGAAGCGGGCGATGTCCTGGCCGATGCAGCCGGTGGTGTACAGGCGGTCAGCAACCGCCGCCGGCTCAGAGCAGTCGGCCAGGCCGTAGCTGTAGCGGTTGCCGGCCTCAGGCGTGAAACCCAGCTTCTTGAAGTCGATGATGTACGTGTCCTTCTCGCCGAAGTACGCCTTCTGGGAGGTGTACAGGGCCTTCAGGTTGGTCTTCGCCTCCGACTGCTTCGACTTCGCCTGGAAGCGCATGAAGTTCGGGATGGCGATGGCGGCCAGGATGCCGATGATGGCGACCACGATCATCAGCTCGATGAGGGTGAAGCCACCCTTCTTCCGGAAGAGACGGTTCATCATGATTGGGGACTCCGCAGTGGGCAGAGGGGGGTTGAACGACGCGGGAACTCTTAGCACGAAGAGTGCCACGCCGAACAATCCGCCCAACCCCCGGGATTCCCAGGGCAGGCGGGCTGGGCAGGGGATGGATCACCCGTAGGCCTGCCAATTTTTGTCACTGACGCTGACGGTTTTCGTCCTCCATCGCGCAGTCGCCAGCTCCGGAAGCGGCGGGTAGGATTCCGGCTCCGTGACGTTCACCTACGCGCCGGGCTGGGCCGAGCCCCTCTTCATCCTCTTCCTGTTCATCCTCGGCCTGTGTTTCGGCTCGTTCCTCAATGTCGTCATCGCGCGGGTGCCGGAGGGCCTGAGCATCGTGCGGCCCGGCTCCCGCTGCCCGAAGTGCGGGCACATGCTCGCCTGGTACGAGAACATCCCCGTCCTGTCGTGGCTGGGGCTGCGCGGGAAGTGCCGCGGCTGCGGCATGCCCATCTCCCCGCGCTACGTCCTGGTGGAGCTGCTCACGGGGCTGTTGTTCCTCGCTTGCCTCAAGCGCTTCGACTGGACCTATGAGCTGGTGCCCGCGCTGGTGCTGGTGTTCCTGCTGGTGCCGCTCACCTTCATCGACCTGGAACATTGGATCCTCCCGTTCTCCCTGACGCTGCCGGGCATCGCGGCCGGCGTGCTGCTGGCCATTCCCCAGGGCGAGGGCGCGGTGGGGCAGGCGGTGCTGGGCGCGGCGGTGGGCTTCCTCGGCTTCCGGCTGATGGAGTACGTGGGCTGGCGCGCCTTCAAGCGCGAGGCGCTGGGCGGCGGGGACAAGTTCCTCGTCGCGCTGCTGGGCGCGTTCCTGGGCTGGCACGCGCTGCTGGGCATCCTCTTCTTCTCGTCGCTGCAGGGCTCCATCGTGGGCGTGGCGCTCCTGGTCCTCACGGGAAGGGCGGGCCCTCGCGGCGCGCCGGAGGCGGAAGCCACGCCTCCTCCTCCCCAGGATCCCCAGGCCGACGCGCCTCTCACCCCGTCCGAGGGGGCTCCGGCGGAAGCTCCGAAGGTGGAAGAAGGGGAGCCCGAGCCCACGATGACGTGGGACTTCACGAAGCCCGGCCTGCCCCTGTGGAAGCGGGTCGTGCTCGTCCCCTGGTGCCTGCTCTTCCAGCCCATCCCGGACGCGCAGCTGGACGAAACGGGTGAGGAGGAGGAGTGGGTCCCCGGGCCCACCAACATCCCCTTCGGCCCGTGGCTGGCCCTGGCGGGGTTGGAGGTGATGCTCCTGGGGCCCTTGCTCGCGCGCGTGCTGCCCCTGGACGTGGCGCTGATGCTCGGGGGGACGCGGTGAAGAACCCCGCGCCGGTGCGGGGATGAAGTGGCGCATCGCCAGCGTGGCGTTCCTCCTGGGCTCGCTGTCCACGGGGCTGTCGTGGCTGACCCTGCAGCCAGTGCTCATCCGCCTGCTGGACACGGCGCGAAGGCTGGCGCTGCCGGGGTCGCTGGACATGGAGAGCCTGGGGCGGATCCGCGCCTTCCTGCCGCTGGCGCTGGGCCTGGATCTGCTGGTGCTGACGGTCCTGGCCTATGGCGTGCTGGACCTGGCGGTGGGTCGCCCTCTACGCGCCATGGAGAAGTCCGTGGAGCAGCTGGGCCGGCTGCAACTGGACGTGCCACTTCCCGAGCAGGGCGGGCCATTCCTGTCGCGCATCCAGCGCGAACTGCGGCGCATGGCGGAGGCGCTGCGCCAGGAGCAGGCCCTCACCCGCGCGCAACTGGAAGCACTGCGCGAGGCCAACGCCCGGCTCGCGCGGGCGCAGACGGAGCTCGTCGCCTCCGAGCGGCTGGCCACGGTGGGCAAGCTGGCGGCGGGCGTGGCGCACGAGGTGGGCAATCCGCTCGCGGGCATCCTGGGCTACCTCTCACTGGCGCGCTCCAGGGCGCAGGGGCCGGAGCTGAAGGACTTCCTGGAGCGCATCGACCACGAGGTGCTCCGCATCGACCGCATCGTGCGGGGGCTGCTGGACCTGGGCCGTCCGGCCAGCACCCAGCCCGGGCCGGTGGACGTGGGGCAGGTGGTGGAGACGTGCGTGCGGCTGGTGCGCGCCGGGCCGGAGCTGGACCGGGTGGACGTGACCCTGGAGGTGGCGCCCGGCCTGTTGGCCCGCGCGGATCCAGGCCCGCTGTCGCAGATCCTCATCAACCTGCTGCTCAACGCGGCCCAGGCCATGGGGGGGGAGGGGCGCGTGCGCATCTCCACCCGGCGGGAGGACGCGCTGCTGCTGGTGGAGGTGGAGGACAGCGGCCCGGGCCTGTCGCCGGAGGTGCGCGCGCGCCTCTTCGAGCCGTTCTTCACCACCAAGGGCCGGCAGGGCACGGGCCTGGGACTCGCGGTGTCACTGAACCTGGCCCAGGGCATGGGGGGCCGGCTGGACGCGCGCGACGGGGCGGGCGGCGGCGCGTGCTTCCGGCTGTCGCTGCCAGCGGCCTGACGGCGGGCCCGGACGGCATATGATGGGCATCCCCCATGCCCCTCTTCCGCACCATCCTCGTCGCCGACGACGAGCCGTCCATCCGCCACATCCTCACCCTGGTGCTCACCGACAAGGGCTATGACGTGCGCGCCGTCGCCGACGGGGACGAAGCCCTGCGCGAGCTGGCCACGCGCGCGTATGACGTCCTGGTGACGGACGTGCGCATGCCCAAGCGCGACGGGTTGTCGGTGCTCCGGGCGGCGCTCGCGGAGCAACCGGGCCTCACCGTGGTGGTGATGAGCGCGTACGGCTCCCAGGAGCAGGCGCTGGAGGCGGTGCAGGCGGGCGCCTACGACTACGTCCAGAAGCCCTTCAAGCCTGAGGAGATCGTCCTCGTCCTGCGCAAGGCGGAGGAGCGCGAGCGGCTGGTCCGCGAGAACCGCCGGCTGCACGAGGCCCGGCTCCCCGGCGCCTCCGGGGGCCACATCCTGGGGCACAGCGCCTCGCTCCATGCGGTGCTCAAGCAGGTGGCGCGCGTGGCGCCCGTGGACACCACGGTGCTCATCTCCGGGGAGAGCGGCACGGGCAAGGAGCTCATCGCGCGCGAGCTGCACGGAAAGAGCCGCCGCGCCGCCATGCCCTTCGTCGCCGTCAACTGCGGCGCCATCCCCCACGGCCTGCTGGAGAGCGAGCTGTTCGGCCACGCGAAGGGCGCCTTCACCGACGCGCGCACCGCCCGCCGGGGCCTGTTCGCGGAGGCCGACGGCGGCACGCTCTTCCTCGACGAGGTGGGCGAACTGCCCCTGGGCGCGCAGGTGAAGCTGCTGCGCGTGCTGCAGGAGGGGGAGATCCGCCCGGTGGGCGAAAGCCGCGTGGAGCGCGTGGACGTGCGCGTGGTGGCCGCCACGCTGCGCGACCTGGGCAAGCTGGTGACCCAGGGCGACTTCCGCGAGGACCTCTACTACCGCCTCAACGTCGTGAACCTCACCCTGCCGCCCCTGCGCGAGCGCCGCGAGGACATCCCGCTGCTCGCCCACGCCTTCATCCAGCGCTTCAACCGCGACCTCAACCGCGAGCCACCGGTGGAGGGCTTGACCCCGGAGGCGGAGGCCCTGATGACGGCCTACTCCTGGCCGGGCAACGTGCGCGAACTGGAGAACGCCATGGAGCGCGCGGTGCTGCTCGCGGAAGGCACCCACGTCGCGCCCGGCAGCCTTCCGGAAAAGCTGTGGGCGGCTTCCGCACCCGCCCCGGCCGGGACGGCCGCGCCGCTACAGGCCGGGAGCGACCTGTCACTCAAGCGCGCCATCCGGGAACTGGAGGAGTCCTACATCCGGGCGGCGCTGCGGCGCACGAAGGGCAACCGCACCCGGGCGGCGGAGGTGTTGGACATCAGCCACCGGGCGCTCCTCTACAAGATCAAGGAGTACGGCATCGATCCGGACGCGGAGGGCTCCCGGGCCTGAGGGGAGGGGAGACGCCCGGCGGGCAACCCTTGAGGAATCCTCCGGCGCCATTTGACGGAACGCCGCCGGGGCCGGAAAATCGGGCCTCCGCGATGGTGGGCCAGGGGGCGCGCGGTCGTGGCGGACTTTCACGGCGCTCTCCCGTCCGCAGGGCGGCCGGGCGCCAAGCACTTTTTAGGAGGGGTATCAAGCCGGTGCTACGCTGGCGCCCTCTCCGATGGAGTTACGCATGGCGAAGGGCAAACTGGCACTCGGGCTGGATATCGGGTCGACGTCGATCAAGATGATCATGCTCAAGGAGCAGCGCAAGCGCGGTGAAGTCGGCTACGCGCTCCAGAGCTTCGGAATGAAGCCGCTGCCTCCCGAGGCCATCGTGGACGGCGCGTTGATGAACTCCACGGCCATCGTCCAGGCCGTCCAGGAGCTGATGTCCGAGCTGAAGGTCAAGGGCAAGGACGTCGCGATCGGCGTGTCCGGCCACTCGGTCATCATCAAGAAGATCCAGATGCCCCGCATGAGCCAGGAAGAGCTCGAGGAGAGCATCCAGTGGGAGGCGGAGCAGTACATCCCCTTCGACGTGAAGGACGTGAACATCGACACGCAGATCCTGGACGGCGGCGGCAACGACGCCACCGGCCAGATGGACGTGCTGCTCGTCGCCGCCAAGAAGGACATGATCAACGACTACACCACCGTGGTCTCCGAGGCGGGCCTCGCTCCGGTGGTGGTGGACGTGGACGCGTTCGCCGTCCAGAACATGTTCTCCACGAACTACGAGCTGCCGGACAAGGAGACCGTCGTCCTCATCAACGCCGGCGCCTCCGTGGTGAACATCAACATCATCGCCAACGGCGTCACCGTCTTCACCCGTGACGTGACCATCGGCGGCAACCAGTTCACCGAAGAGATCCAGAAGCAGCTCAACGTCTCCTACGAGGAGGCGGAGGCGCTGAAGATCGGTGGCAACCGCGCGGACGCGGACGCCGTCGTGCCTCAGGACGTGGAGCGCGTGCTCTCCAGCGTGGCGGAGCAGGTGGCCGGTGAAATCCAGCGCTCGCTGGACTTCTACGCGGGCACCGCCGCGGACTCGAACTTCACCAAGGTCTACCTGTCCGGCGGCACCGCGAAGATCCCCGCGCTGTTCAAGACCATCGAGGCGCGTACCGGCGTGCCGGTGGAGATCCTCAACCCGTTCCGGAAGATCGAAGTGGACAACCGCAAGTTCGACCCCGCGTTCATCATGGACGTGGCGCCCATGGCCGCGGTGGCAGTGGGACTGGCGCTCCGGCGCCCGGGCGACAAGCTGGGCTGATACCGCTCTGGCCACGAGGAAATCACGAACATGATGATCCGAATCAACCTGCTGCCCGTCCGGGCGGTGAAGAAGCGGGAGATGGGCCAGCAGATCCTGGCCCTCTACGCCGCGGTCCTGATCGCCGCGGTGGCGGGTAACTACTTCTGGTACGCGGACCGCGACGGCGAACTGCAGCGCGCCAACCAGGGCATCACCCAGACGCGCGCGAAGATCGCGGAGCTGGAGAAGGTCATCGGCGAGGTGACCAACATCAACGCCCGCAAGACGGAAGTGGAGAAGAAGCTCGCGGTGCTGGACACGCTGCGCAAGGGCCGCAACGGGCCGGTGCGCATGCTGGACGCGCTGTCCTCGTCCATCCCCAAGAAGGTCTGGCTCAAGAACTTCTCGGAGGTGTCCAACAAGGTCACCATCGACGGTTCGGCCGTCAGCCACGACGAGGTCGCGGAGCTGATGCGCGGCCTGGGCAGCATGGTGTGGACGCCCAAGGGCATGGGGCGCCTGGTGGATCAGGGCCGCACGGCCAGCAAGACGTCGCGCGTGGAGCTCTTCAACACGGAGACCGCCGTCGTGGAGGAGTTCTCCGCGAATGAAATCAAGCCCTTCTTCGGCAACGTCGAACTGAGCAACGCCGTGCAGACCAAGCCCACCGTTGCCAACGCGCCGACGGTCGTCGACTTCAAGCTCACCCTCACCGCCAACTACGCCATCTGATTGGCGGCGAAGGACCCCTGTCATGGAAAAATACCTGGATCAACTCGCGAAGGCCCCCCCCGCGGCGAAGTTCGGCGGGCTCGCGGCCATCGTCGTCGTCTTGACCGTGGGCAACTTCTTCTCCTTCATCCAGCCCACGGAGGAGAACATCGCCCGCCGCGCGACGGAGCGCCGGAAGCTGGACCAGGAGCTCGCGGAGAAGAGCGAGATCGCCCAGAACCTCAACGAGCGCCGCCGTGAGATGGACGTGCTCGAGCAGAAGCTGGCGGAGGCCCTCACGGAGCTGCCGGAGCGGCGCGACATGGAAGAGCTGCTCGCGCAGATCAACGACATCGGCAAGAAGTCCGGTCTGGAGATCGCCCGCGTGGAGCCCGGCAAGGAGTACGTCGAGGGCAACGAGTTCTTCGCGCGCATCCCCATCCGGATGACGGTGAGCGGCAACTACCACGAGATCGCCATGTTCCTGCAGGAGATGGCGAACATGCGCCGCATCGTGAACGTCAACAACATCAAGCTCGATGGCGCGACCCTGAAGAACGAGAAGGTCGTCCTCCAGAGCACCTTCCTGGCGACGACGTTCCGGTTCGTCGACACGAAGGGCGCGAAGAGCACCGACAAGAAGAAGAGCAACTAGAAACTTGATCCGCCCGGCAACAAGGGCGACAAGGGATGACGCGGATGAAGACGTTCAAGTCCACGATGACCGTTGCGGTGATGGCGCTGACCCTGTCCGCTTGTGAGGACACGCCCAAGGCCCCACCCCCTGCTCCCC
>NZ_RAWR01000145.1:0-27767 GCF_003986945.1 Corallococcus sp. AB018
GGTGGGGAGCGGGCAGGCTGATACAACGTGATGCAGCCGGTCACATGGAACGCATCCCGTGGGAATGCCGGCCGAACGGGGGTGGCCATGTCCGACGACGTCCAGGCACGCCGTGCGCGGGCCGAAGAGGCCCTTCGGCGCACGAGTGCCTCCCTGGTGTTGCTGGACCTGGGCAGCCACACCGCCACGGGCTTCGTCATCTCCTCCGAAGGCCACGTCGTCACCAGCCTCCACGCGGTGGCCAGCGCGCGCGCCATCACCGCCGTGCTGCCGGACGGCCTGCGCTCCTCCGTGGTCCAGGTGACGGCCGTGGACGAGCGCCGCGACCTGGCCGTCCTGTGCCTGTCCGTTCCGGACCTGGTCCCCGCCCTCTCGCTGGGCCCGGCCACGCTGCCCTCGGAAGGCGAGGCCCTGAACGTCGTCCAGGCCCACGCGGACCGCTCCCCGGAAGCGCGCACCCTGGAGGTCCGCGCGGTGCAGGTGCTGGGCGAATGGCTCACCCTGCTGGAATTGTCCCGCACGCTGCCCGAGGACGCGTCGGGCTCGCCGGTGCTGGACGCGCGCGGGCAGGTGGTGGGGCTGGCCACCGCGGCGCTCGCCAACGGCCGCGCGCTGGGGCTGGTCATCCCGGTGCGCTACATCGCGCCGCTCCTCAAGACGCCCGGCCCGCCCCGTCCGCTGTCCGCGTTGGACGCGCCCCGGCAGCGCGCCACCCGCGTGCGCCAGGTGCCGCAGCACCCCGTGGGACTGCTGGAGGGCTGCGCGACGCCGGCCGTGGAGTCCGTGGCCTCACTGCTGGGCCAGGCCATCAACGTGGGCGCGCCCGCCTACAACCAGGGCGACGTGGAGGGCTGCTACCGGCTCTACGCGCACACCGCCGAACAGCTCATCGACGAGCGCGACGACTGCCCCGGCGTCCAGCGCGCGCTGCGCGATGGCCTCTTGCGCTGCGAGAGCCTGAAGGACGTGGAGGACCGCGCCTGGGCCCTGCGCGACACGTTCGACGGGTTGATGGACGTCATCGGCCGGTGGCGCCAGGCGCGCCCGGCGCCACTCACCCCCGCCAACAAGCGCCCCCCGCCGAAGACGTACCTCAACTAGCGTCGCGACCCGACACACGCGGAGCAATTCCAGTAAAAACATAATAAGCAGCCATGCTTTGACAATCTGCTTATCATTGTATAACTGGAAGTCGCCACGGCAGGGGGACTGCGGCGAGCACCCGACCTGGGTCTCGGCAGCGTGGCCATCCGGTACGTCCCTGCACTCACACCTGAGTTTGAACCGTCCACGCGCAGCGGCTCCCCGTACCCGGACCGCCCTCGAGGCCTCGCTTTCCATCGCCCGTGGCGTTCGCCGCACGCGCGCACGGGAGAGGGGCGCCCGAAGGCAGGGGATCCTTGCGCCGTGGCCTGGGAAGCAACGTCCATGGACATCACCGCCCCTCCCCGTTTCGTGAAGAACCGCGACCTCACCGTGGGCTCCGCCCGGCTCCAGGAGGTCCAGAAGGCGGTCCACTACTATGTGGACAACCACCACTGTGACGTCATCGGCCGCGTGTTCCACGGCATCCCGGGACGCGAGGCGAGCGTCAGCCTCAGCCCGACCCGCCGGGAGGCGGCCTCGCGCGGACGCCGGGAGGTCCTCCACTTCGGCTCCTACAACTACTCCGGCCTGAACGGGCACCCGCGCGTGGTGGCCGCGGCGGAGGCGGCCCTCAAGCGCTACGGCACGACGGTCAGCGGCGTGCGGCTGCTCAACGGCACCTGCGAGCTGCACCTGGAGCTGGAGCGCGCGCTGGCGGAGTTCCTCGGCTTCGAGGACTGCATCACCTACAGCAGCGGCTACGCGGCGAACCTGTCCGTGCTGTCCGCGCTGTGCGGCGAGGGCGACGTCGTGCTGTCGGACATGCTCAACCACCAGTCCATCATCGACGGGCTGAAGCTGTCGGGCGCGGACGTGCGCACCTTCCGGCACAAGAGCCTGCGCAGCATCGAGGGGGCGCTGAAGAAGCTGGCCCCCGAGCAGCGCAAGTTCATCATCACCGACGGCGTCTTCAGCATGGACGGCGACGTGGCGGACCTGCCGGGCATCGTGGCGCTGGCGGAGGCGCACAACGCCTTCGTCCTCGTGGATGACGCGCACGCCACCGCGGCCATGGGCCCTCACGGCCGGGGCACTCCGGCGCACTTCGCCCTCCAGCACGGCGTGGACGTGCTCACCGGCAGCCTCAGCAAGGGCCTGCCGGGCATCGGCGGGTTCGCCGCCGGCACGAAGGCCACCATCGACCTGCTGCGCTTCGGCTCCAACGGCTACATCTTCTCCGCCTCGCTGCCGCCCCCCATCGCCGCGGGCCTGCTGGAGGGCATCCGCATCCTCCAGGAGCAGCCCGAGCTGCAGCAGCGCCTGCACTCCAACGAGAACGTCCTGCGAGCCGGCATCCGCGCCATGGGCCTGGACTGCATGAACAGCGAGTCCCCCATCATCCCCGTGCTGATGCCCGCCTACGAGAAGACCTTCGAGCTGACGCGGCTGCTCCACGAGGAAGGCATCTACGTCAACCCGGTGGGCTACCCCGCGGTGAGCAAGAACCGGACGCGGCTGCGCATCAACGTCAGCGCCAACCTGACGCAGTCGGACCTGGACCGCTTCCTGGACACCCTGGACCGCTGCAGCCGCAAGCTGGGCGTCCAGCAGCAGGACCCGGCCCTGGCGCGCACCGGCACCTGACGCCCTCCCCCCTCCCAGGACGCGCTCCCATGGACCTCAAGGAACAGCTCCTCTACGGGCTGCCCGTGTTCTTCACCCCCATCCTCCTGGAGCTGGTGGTGGGGCTGTTGCGGCGGCGGCCGGCGTACCGGCTCAACGACCTCATCACCAACGTGACGATGAGCCTGCTCACCGTCCTGGGCAGCGTCGTCATCGCCGGGGCCACGTTCGTCTTCTACGGGTACGTGCACCAGCACCACGCGCTCCTCGCGTTGCGCAATGACTCGGCGTGGACGTGGGTGCTGGCGTTCCTGTCCTACGACTTCTTCTATTACTGGGCGCACCGCCTGCATCACACGATGGCGTGGATGTGGGGCATCCACGTCGTCCACCACTCGGGCGAGGACATGAACTTCGGCCTGGCGGTACGCCAGAGCGCCCTGGGCGAGCTGACCACGTGGCCCTTCTTCGTGCCCATGGCGCTCCTGGGCGTCTCGCCGGAGGTCTTCCTGGGCATCACCAGCCTCCAGCTCGTGTTCCAGTACGCCATCCACAACACCTACGTGCCGCCGCTGGGCTTCCTGGAGAAGGTGCTCGTCACCCCGTCCCAGCACCGCGTCCACCACAGCCGCAACACGCCGTACATCGACAAGAACTACGGCAACATCCTGGTCGTGTGGGACCTGCTCTTCGGCACCTACCAGCCGGAGCTGCCGGAGCACCCTCCCGTCTATGGCCTGCGCGCGGGCCTGCGCTCGTGGAACCCCTTCACCGCGCACTTCCACTACTTCGGCGAGCTCTTCCAGAAGGCCGCCGCCTGCGAGCGGGTGTCCGACAAGCTCCTGTGCATCGTCCGCGGTCCAGGCTGGACGCCCCCCTCCCTGCGCGCGGACCGCTTCCACGACGCGGATGACGGGCCGTCCGCCACCTTCCAGAAGTACGACCCGAGGCTGCCCTGGCCCGTGGCCGCCTACTGCTTCGCGCAGTTCCTGGTGCTCGCCGCCGGAATCCTCCTGGTGGCGTGGCACCTGGACACGCTGGGCGTGGCCGCGCGCGTCCTGGCGCTGGGGCTGGTCCTCGTCAGCACCTGGACCCTGGGGGTGCTGATGGATTCGCGCCCCTGGGCCTGGCGGATGGAGTGCGCGCGGCTGGCCTGCGTGGCGCTGTTCATCCCCGCCCTGGCGCTGATGGAAGGCCTGCCCCTGATGGGCGTCCTGCCCCTGCTCCTGCACCCCGTCCTCGGCTCGCTGTGGCTCTTGCGCTTCCGGCCCATGTTCCAGGAAGGCGCGTCCCCGGCTTCCCGGGCCCCGGGCGCGCTGGCCGCCTGAAGTCCCCTTCCCTTCCGCACCTCCTTCGCACGACACGTCATGACCGCGTCCGCCACCGCCATCGGGAGCGCTCCCGCGCCCCACGCCCCTCCAGGGCCGCTCGAACTCCGCTGGGTCTCCTCCATCCAGGACATCGGCCGGGAGGCCTGGAACACCTGCTTCCCCACCTCTGACGTGATGCAGGCCTACGAGCTGCACCAGGCCACGGAGGCCGCCAGCATCGAGGACGTGCAGTTCCACTACCTCCAGGTCCGGAGCGCGGGCGAGGTGCTGGCCGTCGTGCCGTGCTTCCGCTTCCGGATGTCGCTGACGGTCATCGCGCCGGACAACGTCAACAAGGTCGTCTCGCAGGTGCGCCGCGTCCTGCCGGGCTTCCTGTTCCTCAACGCCTTCGTCATCGGAACGCCCATCGCCATCTGCAAGGACCTGCTGGGCGTGCGCCCGGACCTGCCGAAGCCGCGCCGTGACGCCGTGCTGCGGGCCATCTCCGACGAGGTGGTGGCCCGGGCCCGGCACCTGAAGCTGGGCCTGGTCTTCATGAAGGAGCTCACCACCCGGCTGCTGCCGGAGGTGCGGGACGTGCTGTCCCCGCGCTTCTCCTTCGTGGAGAGCGCCGCCACCACCTACCTCTACCTGGGCGAGCCCGGGAAGAGCACCTACCGGGAGCGGCTGCGCAAGAAGTACCGCTCCCTCATGAACAACCGCATGGCCCGCGTCCAGGAGGCGGGCATGCGCTGGGAGCAGGTCGCGGACTTCTCCCGCTACGCCGCGCAGATGCACCCGCTGTACCTCCAGGTGCTGAACCGTTCGAAGATCCGCTTCGAGACGCTCAGCGTGGACTTCTTCGCCCGGCTGCCCGCGCTCCTGGGCGAGCGCGTCTTCGCCCTCCTGTGCTTCAAGGGCGAGCAGCTGGTGTCCTTCGAGCTGTTCCTCAAGGACGACGAGTGGGTGCACCCCATCTACCTGGGGCTGGACTACCACCTGCGGGACGAGGGCTCGCTGTACTTCAACAGCATCTACAAGATCGTGGAGGTGCTGGAGGCCCACGGCAAGGCCGTGGTGCAGCTGGGCCAGACGAGCTACGCCGTCAAGGCGAGCATCGGCGCGGTGGTGGACCGGCTCTACCTGGCCGTCCACCACACGAACCCGGTGCTGGACGCCCTGCTGAAGCGCTTCGGCGCGGAGCTGTTCCCGCCAACGCCGCTGCCCCGCTCGCAGCGCGTGTTCCGGGACATGAAGGAGAACGACGACGGCCTGGCCCGTCACGGCATCCACTTCGAGCGGCTGGACGACGGGAGCGAGGAATGAGCACGGCCACCACCACGCGGATCCACTCCAGCATCCAGCACGTCCCCCAGGCGCTCTGGGACGAGAAGCTGGCCCAGGGCCACCCCTTCAAGAGCGCGGCCTTCCTGTCGTGCCTGGAGGACTCGTTTCCGGAGCGGAAGTTCGGCTACCTGGTGATGTCCCAGGGCGAGGACGTCGTCGGCCTGGCCGTCATCACCGAGGAGCGCCTGGACCTCACCCTCCTCATGCCGGACCGGGTGGGCGCCCTGGCCAAGGGGGTGCGCCGGGTGATGCCGGGCTTCCTGTCCCTGGGCCTGGGCATGGTGGGCACGTTCGAAACGGCGCAGCGGCACTGGTGGTACGACGCGCGCAAGCTGTCGGAGCACGACTTCGCCCAGGCGCTGCTGGAGGCCTGTGACGAGGTCTGCACGAACTCCGCGCTGCTGCTGGTGCGCGACTTCATGGAAGGGCTGCCGGAGGACCTGCGGCTGCAGTCGTGGTTCCTGGAGCGGGGCTTCAAGCCGGTGGCCAACCACCCCATGGCGATGGTGACGCTCGACGGGATGAGCAGCGAGGAGCACTTCCAGCGGCTGAAGAAGAAGTCGCGGCAGAACCTGCGCAAGAAGTTGAAGGACGCGGAGGCGCTGGGGTTCCAGGTGGAGCGCGTGCGCGACTTCCGCCCGCTCATCGACGCGTGCTACCCGCTCTACCTCCAGGTCCACGAGGGCGCCTCGGAGTTCAAGCGCAACCCCTTCCCGCGCGCCTTCTTCGAAACCATCGCGGAGCGCATGCCCACCACCAGCAGCTTCCTCACGCTGCGCACCCAGGAGGGCCAGCTCATCGCCTTCATCCTCACGGGCACGGGCGGCGGGGTGCACAACCCCTTCCTCATTGGCATGGACTACGCGCGCACGGAGGGCACCCCCGCGTACTACCTGCTGCTCTGGAAGGAGCTGGAGCACGCGGCCCGGCACGGGTGCCGGGTGGCGGACCTGGGTCTGACCAGCTACTTCGTCAAGCAGACCGTGGGCGCGGAGCTGGAGGGGATGACCATGGCCGCGCGCCTGCAATCCCCCTGGCTGCGGCCGCTCATCAACCCGCTGCTGCCGCTGCTGCTGAGCGAGAAGCAGCCCGAGGAGCGACGCCGCTTCCGCGTCTCCACGCCCGACGACGGCCAGCAGCCCCCCTCCCACAAGGCCGCGTGACCATGATCCGCTTCGCCTATGGCTGCATCCCGTCCATCATGTCCCTCGCCTTCGCCAACACCCTGGTGCGGCGCGGGGGGCTCGTGCCCACCGGCATCCTGCTGTCCTCGGGGGGCCTGCGCTTCCAGAAGAAGCGCTACACCCCGGCCCAGGTCCTGCCCGTCTTCCTGCGGCAGTTCGGAGCGCGCTTCACCGGCTACAACGTCCTCGCGGGGCTCGGGGGAACGCTGCTGCCCTTCGGCGCCCCTCGCGGCGGGCTGATGAGCTTCCAGCAGCTGTCGCGCGCCTACGGCATCCCCCTCACGGTCAGCGACGACTTCTCCGGGGAGAAGACCGTCGAGTCGCTGCGCCGCCAGGAGGTGGACCTCGTCGTCACCAGCATGTGCGATCAGATCCTCCGCGAGCCGCTGCTGGGCCTGCCGCGCCACGGGTGCCTGAACATCCACCCGTCGCTGCTGCCGGACTTCCGCGGCGTGGACTCCATCTTCCAGGCGATGCTGAACGGCGTGCCGGAGGTGGGAACGACGCTCCACCGCACCACCGCGCGCATCGACGCAGGGGACGTGTATGGCCAGTCCGCCTTCACGCGCGCCGCGTCGGACTCCCATCTGGCGCTGACGGTGAAGGCGACCGCGGCGGGGGTGTGGCTGCTCAAGCGGCACGTGGAGGCGCTCGCGCAGGGCCAGACGCCCCCCTCGCACGCCATGGACGTGACCCGCGCCCGCTTCCCCTACCGTTCCTGGCCCACGCGCGAGGAGTTGGAGCGCTTCCACACGGCGGGCCAGGTGTTCTGGCGCGCGGAGGACTTCCGCCGGCTCCTACGCTTCGATGACCCCACCGACCCGACGACGCGGGACGTGCCCCCCTTCGCCGGGGAGCCCTTGAGGACCGCGGCCCGCTGAGCCCCTCCCCCGCCGGAGCCGTCCTCCGGCGGGAGGCGCGCGGCTCAGGCCTCGTCCCAGCGGATCCGCAGCGAATAGGCGTGCTCGGAGCGCTCCAGCACGTCCACGCGCGGCAGCACCCGCGTACGGCGCAGCACCTGCTCCATCACGCCCGCCACGAAGTCCGGCAGCGGATCCGAGTCCACCACGCGCGCACGCCACTCCCGCGCGCGCACCGGCTCCAGCATCAGCTTCATGTCCTCGCGGCCCGCGCGCAGGTACGTGGGCAGCCGCGCCAGGCACCGCTCCGCGCCCAGGAGCGGCGCAGCCGCGGCGAAGATGCGCCCCACCAGCGTCTGCGCGAACCCCTCCACGTAGTGGGTGCCCAGCACGCGGTTGGCGTCCTCGCTCGGAAGGCCCGGGCACGCATGCCGCCGCGCCACCGCCAGCGACGCGCGCCACACCTCTAGAGGAAGGCGCTCCTCCACCGTGTCCGCGTCGTAGCCCACGTCCCGCAGCGCCTGTGCGAACGGACCCGACGGCCTCAGCGCGTGCTCGAACAGCCCTTCGAAGTTCCGGCGCGGCACCCGCACCATCAGCAGCGGCAGGCCAGGGGCCTCCCGCGTCTCCGGATGAATCCACGTCTCCATGTCTTCCAACCCCCCCAGGGTCCAGCCCCCGCACCAACCCGGCCGGGAAACCGTGTCTCACTGTATCAGCCTCCACGCGCCGGGCCTGCTCGCCTGGTTGCCGCTCAGGTGTACTTTTCCAAGTATTTCTCGCGAATTTTCCCGCCCGCCTCGCGCTGTTCTATGACGGCTCGCATCAGGGATTTCAGGAATTCGGGTCGCAATGGACCCCTACTGAAAGCAAAATTTCTGTGTCAACCGTTGAATTCACAGGAAGTCTACCATCGGTATCCTCCGATTTCTGGGATGCCGCGTTAACTTCTTTGAGCCATCGGAAACTCTCGGAGCCCCCGTGCGAGAATTGTTCATCCCCCTTGCAGCGTGAGTGATTCATGACCATTCGCCGCACCGACGGTTCGACGCCCGTTTCTCTCCGCCCCACCACCGACACCTCGACGACGGCGAAGGCCAAGAACGTTCTTCGCGTGAAGGACGGCTTCGAGTCCGTCTCCCGCACGGGCGCCGCCGCTGGCGCGCAGCCCACGGCCGCCGCCTCCGCGACGACCCAGTCGTCCTCCACGGGGGCCACCTCCGCGCAGACCGGCCGCCTCGCGCTGGACAGCAAGGAGGCGCAGCAGGCCATCCAGACGTCCCTGAAGGCCCTGACCCCGCCGATGACCGCGTCGTCGCTGCTGGCGGCGAACAAGACCGGCCCGACGCTGGCCCCCAAGAGCGTGGAAGTCGACGAGCTGGGCATGACCCACGTTCGCCTGGACCGCGTTCACGAAGGCGTGAAGGTCTTCGGCGAGCAGCTGATCAGCCACCTGGGCACGGACGGCAAGGTGTCCAGCGTCACCGGTGAGCAGAACCCCATCCCCGCGGGCCTGGGGACGCAGAAGCCGAAGCTGGCCCCGCAGGCGGCCATCGACATCGCGAAGAAGGAGCTGGGCGGCAAGGCCGACAAGCAGCCCTCTTCCGAGCGCGTCATCTACCAGGACGCGGAAGGCAAGTACCACTCCGCCTACCAGGTGGAAGTGACGCAGATCGCCGGGCAGGAGAAGCCCAAGAAGCAGAACTACATCATCGACGCCAACACGGGGAAGGTGCTGGAGAGCTTCAACAAGATCGGCGGCTGGTCGAAGTCCGCCGCGGCGCAGCTGCAGGTCAACGGCACGGCCAGCCCGAACGTGGCCATCCCGGACAAGGGTCAGGTCCAGTCGAAGATCAACATCCCGGACGGCGTCACGGTCGACAAGCTGTCCGTGGACCTGAACATCAAGCACACCTGGAGCGGCGACCTGAAGGTCACCGTGACCAGCCCCTCCGGCAAGTCCGCCGTGCTGCAGGACCGCAAGGGCGGCTCCAAGGACGACATCGCGGGCTCGTTCGACCTGTCCGAGGCCTTCAAGGGCGAGAGCGCCAAGGGCGAGTGGACGGTCACGGTCGAGGACAAGGCCGCGCGTGACACGGGCACCCTGAACAACTGGAGCCTGAACATCACCGCGAAGGAGACCACGCCTCCGACGGATCCGCAGAACCCGCCCACGGGCACCGCGGACGACCTGACGATGTACAGCGGCCACGTGGACCTGAAGACCAAGAAGGAAGCGGACGGCACGTACTCGCTGGAGGACTCGACGCGCGGCAAGGGCATCGTGACCTACGACGCGAACAACAAGTCCACCGCGTCCGGCCAGACGAAGATCTCCGACGACAACGACAAGTGGGGCGAGGCCACCGACCCGGCGCGCGCCAAGGCCGGCATCGACGCGCACTACGGCGCGGCCACGACCTACGACTTCCTCAAGAACGTCCTGGGCCGTGACTCCATCGACGGCGCCGGTGAGAAGCTCGTCAACTACGTGCACGTGAAGAACAACTACGTGAACGCGTACTGGGACGGCGAGAAGATGAGCTACGGCGACGGCGACGGGAAGCAGTCCGGCCCGCTCACCACGCTGGACATCGCGGGCCACGAGATCGCGCACGGCCTCACCGAGCGCACCGCGGGCCTCATCTACAGCGGCGAGTCCGGCGGCCTGAACGAGTCCTTCTCCGACATCATCGGCACGGGCGTGGAGTGGTACGCGGCGCAGAACAACCCCGAGGCCAAGTGGAACTGGACCGTGGGCGAGGCCGCGTGGACGCCGAACAACGGCGACTCCGAGGACGGCCTGCGCTACATGAACGACCCGACCAAGGACAACTACTCGGTCGACAACTACAAGAACTACCCGAAGCAGACGGAGGTGCACGGCTCCAGCGGCATCTCCAACAACGCCTTCTACCTGCTGGTCGAGGGCGGCAAGAACAAGACGTCCGGCCTGGAAGTGAAGGGCGGCATCGGCATGGAGGACGGCCTGAAGATCTTCGGCCGCGCCCTCACCACGTACATGACGCCGAAGACGACGTTCGCGCAGGCCCGCGAGGCCACCATCAAGTCCGCCACGGACCTGTACGGCGCGGACTCCAACCAGGTGCAGAAGGTGAAGGACGCCTGGACCGCGGTGGGCGTGAACTAGTCTTCCGCTGAAAGCTTCCTGAAACATCCGAGGCGGGTCCGGTGTCACCACCGGGCCCGCCTCTTTCTTTTGCGCTCATGGCGCCGTCAGGCGCCCGGGCTCAGGCGAAGAAGCGAGACAGCACCGCCACCATGCGGGCCACGTCGGACGCGGCGGCCAGTTCGCGGATGGAGTGCATGGACAGCATGGGGTTGCCCACGTCCACCGTGCGGATGCCCAGCTGCCCCGCGGAGATGGGGCCAATGGTGCTGCCGCAGCCCAGGTCCGTGCGGGTGACGAAGTGCTGCGGCGTGACGCCCGCCTCCTTGCACAGCGCCGCGAAGTGCGCCCACGACTCGCCGTCCGTCGCGTAGGACTGGTTCACGTTGGACTTGATGACCGGGCCACCGCCCAGCTGCGGCTGGTGCTTGGGCTCGTGCATGGACGCGTAGTTGGGGTGCACCGCGTGCGCCATGTCCGCGCTCACCATGAACGAGCGGCGGATGGCACGGTGGAACGCGTCCGCGCGCCCATCCGAGTGCGCCTGGACGATGCGCTCCATCAGGTCCTTCAGGAACGGCGATGCGGCGCCCTGCGCGCTGCGGCTGCCGCACTCCTCGTGGTCATAGAGCACCACGCCCACCGTGGCCTCGCGCGGGCCGGTGTCCTTCAAGAGCGCGGTGAGCCCGGTGTGGCAGCTGGCCAGGTTGTCCAGGCGGGGCGCGTGAAGGAACTCACCGTGCAGGCCGGAGCGGGTGGACGGCTGCAAGTCGTAGAGGCACAGGTCGTAGCCCAGCAGGTCGTCCGCGGCGGCCTTCACGCCCGAGCGGCCCAGCTCCTCCACCAGCAGCGTCTTCAGCTCCGCGGGGCCCGCGCTCTCCAGGCCCAGCACCGGTACCATGTGATCCTGGGGGTTGAGCTTCAGCCCTTCCGTGTTGACGCCGCGGTTGAGGTGGATGGCCAGGTTGGGCACGCGCAGGAGCGGCCGGCGGAAGTCCACCAGGTGATGCTGGGGGCGGCCGTTGTGCAGCGCCACCACGCGGCCCGCGAGCGACAGGTCGCGGTCCGTCCACGTGTGCAGCAGCACCCCGCCGTAGATTTCGACGCCCAGCTGCTGGTAGCCGTGGCGGTTGACGGCCGCGTTGGGCTTGAGGCGCAGGTTGGGCGAGTCCGTGTGCGAGCCCACCAGCCGGAAGCCGGTGGTGTCCGCGGGCTTCGTGCCCAGCTGGAAGGCCGCGATGCTCGTGTCGCCGCGGATGACGAAGACCTTGTCACCGGGCTTCAGCGACCAGGACTCGCGCTCGTCCAGCTCACGGAAGCCCGCGGCGGTGAGGCGGCGCGCCGTCTCGCGCACGGCGTGGTACGGCGTGGGCGACGCGTCGATGTACTGGAGGAGGTCGTTGGCCTGCGTGTCGATGTCAGTCGGGCTCATGGGCCCGGCACGCTAACGCCGTCCGGCCCCGGTGCCACGTCCGACTGTCACGGCCCGGACAGGCGGAGGGGCGCCCGCCGGCAGGACGGTGGAGGAAGGGCGCG
Organism: Corallococcus sp. AB018; assembly: GCF_003986945.1. Classification (NCBI taxonomy): domain Bacteria; kingdom Pseudomonadati; phylum Myxococcota; class Myxococcia; order Myxococcales; family Myxococcaceae; genus Corallococcus; species Corallococcus sp. AB018. The sequence goes on from NZ_RAWR01000145.1 coordinate 12,077, forward strand.
TCCCGGGCGCGGCATCCAGGAAGGTGCCCAGGAGCACCCAGCGGCGCGCCGCGTCCTCCTTGCCCGGCTTCGCGGCGAGCGGGGTCGTGTAGTGCCAGAAGGGCAGCCGGTACACGGTGACGCCGCCCACGGTGCTGACCTTGGTGAGCTCGGAGAAGTGCCCGTCCTTCGCGTACACGAGGTACTGGTGGTCCACGGCGGGAAGGGTGAGGCTCACGTGCATGTCCACGTAGCCGTCGCGCGCGTCCGCCTCCTCCGGGTGGTGATCATTGTGCGGGCCCGTGTAGTCGCCCGGGCCGTAGCAGAGCACCTGGATGCCCCAGCCCCGCTTGAGCGGCCGGCCGCTCACCGTCGCCGCGAAGGCCGCGAACGTGTCCGAGCGCAGGAGCGCCCTCAGCCCCACCGCCTCCGCCGCGCGCCACGACCGCGAGCGCCGGCTCTCCAGGAGCGCGGTCCGCACGCGAACCGTCTTGGGCAGCGCCTCCGTGTAGTTCTCCACCATGCCGGAGATGGAGTCCTCGGGGATGGGGTCCTCCATGGTCACGAGCGTGTCACGCAGCGCGGCATCCAGGATGTCCCGCGCAGCCGCCGCCTTCTTCACGTCGATGACGCCCTGCAGCGCGATGAAGGGCCTCGTGGGGTCCAGGAGCGCGCCGCACGTCTCGGAGTCTCGGCCTTCGAGAATGCGTCGGCCCTTCGGAGTGAGGAGATCGGCGAACTGGGTGGGTAGGCGCGGGGACATGGCGCGCACCATACCGGGACGTAGGCGGAACGCACGCGCCAGGGGGGCGCGCAAGGCAACTCCCCTGCCCTCCCTGCGATAATCCGGTACTCCGAAGTCCAGGGTAGAAGGCACATCCATGACCGAGATCCGCAACCGTTCCGCCGCACCCTCCGTCGCTCCGGCCCGCACGCAGGCGCCGGCCGCGCAGCCTGCCCGGACCAACCAGGCCACCGCGGCGTCTCGCGCGGACGTGCTCAACCGCGCGGAGCTGGCGCGGACCCGCGCGACGATGGCGCCGGTGCAGGCGACGCCGGGGTCCTGGCGCGGCGGTCCCAACACGGAGGTGGGTCGCGCCATCCAGACCATGCGTCAGCGCATGTCCGACGTGAACATCACCATCAAGGGTGACACGCCGCAGAGCCTGTTTGACCGGGCCATCCTGGACAACAAGCACATCACCAACGAGCAGATCCTGGAGATGTCCCGGGTGACGCTGCCCCAGCTGGCCACCGACCCGAAGACGCGCGCGAAGGTGCTGGAGCGCGTGCCCAACGCGCGCGAGCTGCCCGTGCACCACTTCACCGTGGCCATGATGTCCGCGGTGACGGGCATCGACCGGGCGGCGCTGTCCGAAGCCTGTCCGGACCTGGGCCTCACGGGCGCGCCGAACACGCCGCTGCTCTACGCCGCCAGCGGCGAGCGCATGCAGCGCTCCACCGCGCTGCACGACTTCACGGACTACATGCGCGGCGCGGGCGTGAAGGGCGTGAACAAGGCCGTCTGGGGCGTGGAGAACCGCATCCTGTCCGCCCTCGTCTCCGCGGTGGGCGGCGGGCGGTACTGACACGGCATCCGGGAATTCCCGGGTCGGGGAATGGCTGACGTGCCGGGCTTGAGCTGGCGTTCCAGGCTCAAGTCCAGACACACTCCATTCCCCACCCGTGGTGAAGGAGTTCCCGTTGAAGCAAGTGTTTGCGAAGTCTGTTGGACTGCTCGCGTTCGCGCTGGCCGGCTGTGATTCGGACAGGATGGCGGAGACCGAAGCAGCTGCGGTCGTCACGACCTCCGCGGAGCAAGAGCTGTACGTGGCCACCGACGCCATCTGGTACATCCCGACGACAGTCCCGGTGTGCTGGGAGGACGCGGGGAACGACCTGGAGAAGCAGTGGGCGCGTGAGGCGTGGGAGGACAGCTGGGGCGCGGAGGCCAACTTCGTCTTCACGGGATGGGACCGCTGCAACTCCTCCAATGACCACGGCCTCCGGATGGAGTTCCGGAATCAAGGCGCGGCCGTGGATCATCTCGGGTACTTCCTTCAGGGCCAGGAGCGCGCCGTCCACTTCAACTTGTGGCCGAATGGCCAATGCGACGAAGACGGACTCTTCACCCGGAAGCGCTGCGTGCGCTCGACGGTGATCCACGAACTGGGCCATGCGCTCGGCTTCGCGCATGAGCAGAACCGGGATGACAGGCCTCCGACGGCCACCTGCGATACCCAGGGGTCGGAAGGCCATGTGACAGTGGGTCCCTGGGACTGGGACTCCGTCATGAACTACTGCAATCCGGTCCGCAACGGCGACGGCGAGCTGAGCTACTGGGACCGGGTGGGGGTCAAGCAATATTACGGAGCGCGCGAACTGCCCGGCGCGCGTGAGTCCTTCCAGCGGATGCGCATCAACGGCGACGCCAGGGACGACCTCCTCGCCCGGCGCGCGGATGGCACCTTCGACATCTGGCTCTCCAATGGCAGCGCGCTGGTCTACTCGGGCTCCTTCTCCACCGGCTACACCGACGCCTGGGGCTGGAATGACGGCAACCGGTTCCTGGTGGCTGACGTCACGGGTGACGGCCAGAGCGACCTGCTGGCACGCAACGCCTTTGGCGGCTTCGACACCTGGGTGTCCAACGGCACGACGTTCACGTACGCCGGCACCACCAGCACGGCCCTCACGGATGTCAACGGCTGGAACGAAGGCCACCGCTTCTTCGTCATGGACGTCAACGGCGACGGGAAGGATGACGTCCTGGCCCGCTACGCCAACGGCGCCTTCGAGGTCTACACCTCCAACGGGCTGACGCTGACCTACAGCGCCGCGTTCACCACCCGCTTCCGCGACGATGAAGGGTGGAACGAGGGGCACCGCTTCTTCGTGATGGACATCGACGGTGCCATCTCTCCCACGACGGGCCGCCGCTCGAAGGAGTTGCTGACTCGCGACGGAGGCGGCGCCTTCGAGGTGTGGCGCTCCAATGGCTCGGTGCTCGTCTACGCCAGCGCGTTCTCCACGATGCTGAACAACGCGCGCGGCTGGGACGAGGGCCATCGCTTCATCGTGATGGACGTCGACTACGACAACCGCGACGACCTGGTGGCGCGGCGTTCCGATGGAGACCTGTCTTTCTGGCGCTCCAACGGGACGGCGCTCGTCGAGCAAGCGGCACGCGCCGAGACGCCATTCCGGACGGGGGCGGGCTGGAAGTTCGGCCACCGCTTCTTCCCCATGAACCTCGATGGAAGCGGCCGGCTGGAACTCCTGACGCGTGAGCCGTCGGGGACCTTCACCGTGTGGAATTTCACTGGCACGAGCCTGATCCAACTCTGGACGTTCCCCACGCCGTTCACGGACGCGAACGGCTGGAACGAGGGCAATCGCTTCTACTAGTCACATCCACCAGGCCCCCCGGTGACGTGAGAAACGCCACCGGGTGCCCGCGGTCCCTGGTCACGAAAGCATCACGCGTGCGTGCAAGGGATTGAGCTGGCCTTCCAGGCTCAAGTCCAGACACACTCCATTCCCCACCCCGTGGTGAAGGAGTTCCCGTTGAAGCAAGTGTTTGCGAAGTCTATTGGACTGCTCGCGCTCGCACTGGCCGGCTGTGATTCCAAAACGCCGGCGCCCGCTGAACAGGCCCCGGTCCTCACGACCTCCTCGAAGCAAGCGCTGTACGTGGCAACGAGCACCCTCTGGTCCACTCCGACGACGATCCCCGTGTGCTGGGAGGAGACGGGGAACACGGAGGAGAAGCAGTGGGCCAAAGAAGCGTGGGAAGACACCTGGGGCGCGGAGGCCAACATCACCCTCACGGGATGGGGCCCTTGCACCGCATCCAACGCCCAGGGCCTCCGGATGAACATGCGGGACGCTCGCGCCCACGTGGTGCATCTCGGCACCCTGCTCAATGGTCTGGGGTACGGCGTCCAGCTCAACACCTGGGTGAGCGAGAACTGCACGACTGAATTCAACCGGAAACAATGCGTGCGCTCGACGGCCATCCACGAACTGGGCCACGCACTCGGCTTCGCGCATGAGGAGAACCGGACGGACAAGCCTTCGCAGATCATCTGCGCCCCCCAGGGCTCGAATGGCGACGTGACGGTGGGGTCCTGGGACAGGGACTCCGTCATGCACTCCTGCAATCCGCTCCGCAACGGCGACGGTGAGCTGAGCTACTGGGACCGGGCGGGGGTCCAGCAGTACTACGGCGCGCGCGTGATTCCTGGCGCGCGTGAGTCCTTCCAGCGGATGCGCATCAACAGCGATACCAAGGACGACCTGCTCGCCCGGCGCGCGGATGGCACCTTCGACATCTGGCTTTCCACAGGCCTCACGCTGGCCTACGCGGGCTCCTTCCCCACCGGGTACACCGATGCCTGGGGCTGGAACGACGGCAACCGGTTCCTGGTGGCCGATGTCACGGGCGACGGCCAGAGCGACCTGCTGGCACGCAACGCCTTTGGCGGCTTCGACACCTGGGTGTCCAACGGCACGACGTTCACGTACGCGGGCACCACGAGCACCGCCTTCACGGATGCCAATGGCTGGAACGAGGGCCACCGCTTCTTCGTCATGGACGTCAACGACGACGGGAAGGATGACCTCCTGGCCCGCTACGCCAATGGCGCCTTCGAGGTCTACGCCTCCAACGGCCTGACGCTGGCCTACAGCGCCGCGTTCACCACACTCCTCACGGATACCAACGGGTGGAACGAAGGCCACCGTTTCTTCGTCATGGACATCGACGGCGCGGTCTCTGCGACAGGCCGCCGCGCGAAGGAGTTGGTGACCCGCGACCGCGCGGGCGTGTTCCAGGTGTGGCGCTCCAATGGCTCGGTGCTCGCCTTCGCCAACACGTTCTCCACCCGGTTGACCCACGCGCGCGGCTGGGACGACGGCCATCGCTTCATCGTGATGGACCCCGACGGCGATCACCGTGACGACCTGGCGGTGCGACGTTCTGATGGAGAGCTTGTGTTCTGGCGCTCGAACGGGACGTTCCTCATCGAGGAGGATCCTCCCCGCCTCGAGACGCCCTTCCGGACAGGGGCGAACTGGAAGTTTGGCCACCGCTTCTTCCCCATGGACCTCAATGGGGATGGCTGGGACGACCTCCTGGCGCGCGACCCCTCAGGGGACTTCGCCGTGTGGCGTTCCAATAGCTGGAACCTAGCCTACTACTCGACGTTCCCCACGCCGTTCACGGACGCGAACGGCTGGAGCGCCGGCAATCGCTTCTACTAGTCACACCCACCAGGACCCCCGGTGACGTGGACACGCCACCGGGCGTCGGCGGACGCAGTCACGGAAGCGTCACGCGGACGTGCAGGGATTTGAGCTGGCTTTTCAAGCCCAAGTCCAGACACACTCCATTCCCACCCCGTGGTGAAGGAGTTCCCGTTGAAGCAAGTGTTTGCAAAGTCTGTTGGACTGCTCGCGCTCACGTTGGCCGGCTGTGATTCGGACAGGACGGCGCCGGCCGAAGCGGCTCCGGTCCTCACGACCTCCGCGAAGCAAGAGCTGTACGTGATTACCGAGTCCCTCTGGTTCACCCCGATGACGATCCCCGTGTGCTGGGAGGACGCAGGGGACGACGTGGAGAAGCAGTGGGCCCGTGAAGCGTGGGAGGACAGCTGGGGCACGGAGGCCAACATCACCCTCACGGGATGGAACCGTTGCAACTCCTCCAACAACCAGGGCCTCCGGATGGAGTTCCGGGATGATGGCGGGGCTACAGATGTGTTCGGGCACCACCTCGCCGGCCGGGTGCGTGGCGTCCACTTCAACCTCTGGCAGAGCTGGCAGTGCCCGTCTAACTTCACCCGGGAGCGCTGCGTGCGCTCGACGGTCATCCACGAACTGGGCCATGCGCTCGGCTTCGCGCATGAGCAGAACCGGGAAGACAAGCCTCCAGGTGACACCTGCGCTACCCAGTCATCGAATGGCGACGTGACGGTGGGGCCCTGGGACGTGTACTCCGTCATGCACTACTGCAACCCGCTCCGCAACGGCGACGGCGAGCTGAGCGAGTGGGACCGGGCGGGGGTCCAGCAGTTCTACGGAGAGCGCGTGACTCCTGGCGCGCGTCAGTCCTTCCAGCGGATGCGCATCAACGGCGATGCCATGGACGACATGCTCACCCGGCATGCGGATGGCACCTTCGACGTCTGGCTTTCCAATGGCAGCGCGCTGGTCTACTCGGGCTCCTTCTCCACCGGGTACACCGACGCCTGGGGCTGGAACGACGGGAACCGGTTCCTGGTGGCTGACGTCACGGGCGACGGCAAGAGCGACCTGCTGGCGCGCAACGCCTTTGGCGGCTTCGACACCTGGGTGTCCAACGGCACGACGTTCACGTTCGCCGGCACCACCAGCACGGCCTTCACGGATGCCAACGGCTGGAACGAGGGACTCCGCTTCTTCGTCATGGACGTCAACGACGACGGGAAGGATGACCTCCTGGCCCGCTACGCCAATGGCGCCTTCGAGGTCTACGCCTCCAACGGCCTGACGCTGGCCTACAGCGCCGCGTTCACCACCCGCTTCAGCGACACCAACGGGTGGAATGAAGGCCACCGCTTCTTCGTCATGGACGTCGACGGTGCAGTCTCTCCGACGGGCCGCCGAGCGAAGGAGCTGGTGACCCGCGACAGCTGGGGAGCCTTCGAGGTGTGGCGCTCCAATGGCTCGGTGCTCGCCTTCTCCAACACGTTCTCCACCGAGTTGGACAACGCGCGCGGCTGGGACGAAGGCCATCGCTTCATCGTGATGGACGTCAACGGCGATCACCGTGACGACCTGGCGGTGCGACGCACCAATGGAGACCTGAAGTTCTGGCGCTCGAACGGGACGAGGCTCAACGAGGACGCGACCCGCATCGAGGCGCACTTCAGGAATGGGGCGGGCTGGAAGTTCGGCCACCGCTACTTCCCCATGGATCTCAATGGGGACGGCTTCGACGACCTGCTGGCGCGAGACCCGGCGGGGACCTTCGCCGTGTGGCGTTCCAGTGGCACGACCCTGAGCGCGTTCTCCACGTTCAGCACGGCGTTCACGGACGCGAGCGGCTGGAACGAGGGCAACCGCTTCTACTAAGGCGTGAGGTTCTGGACCGGGGCGCTCCCGAGCGTCCCGGCTCAGTCGTCGCCCGCGCCGCCGGCCAGCCGCTGGCGCGCGACCTCCAGCCGCTTCGCGCGAACCTTGGACGCCAGGTCGAGCAGGCGCCGGTCGCGCTGCCACCGCTCGCGCATCTCCACATCCACGCCCTCCCAGGCCACCTCGCAGCGCTCCAGCGCGCGGTGCAGCTGCGCGAGCGCGCCGCCCAGCGCCACGTGCACGGCCGGGTCGCTGGGGTCCTCCAGGGCAATCGCGTGGATCATCACCGCGATGGCGACCAGCTCCTCGCGCAGCGCCACCGGCCAGCCGCAGCGGCGGGCCACCTTCACCAGCCAGCCCAGCACCGCCAGGTTGACGTGGCAGTCCTCCACCGTGCGGAACGGCTTGAGATAGCGGGTGTAGCCATCCCCGGGCAGCACGTCCTCCGGCGCCACCTCCACGCCATCCAACCGCAGCACCGCGTGCGGCACCTCCGGCACGAAGCCCAGCGGCGGCAGCGGCTCCACGGTCACCCCGGGCGTGCTCGCGTCCAGCCGCACCATGCGCAGGCGGTTGCGCTCCTGGGCATCGCGGCCCTCGGAGGCGACCACCAGCAGCACCTCCGCGTGCGTGCCGAGCGTGACGTAGGTCTTCACGCCATCGAGCGTCCAGCCCGCGCCCTTCGGCGTGAGCTTCGTTTCGATGGCGCTCGGGTGCCCGCCACCCGTCTCCGTGGCGCAGAGCGCGGCGCGCCGGTCCGCCGGGAGCTGGGGGAAGAGCGAGCGCAGCGCGGCCTGGTAGCCGGAGGAGAAAGCGAACCCCATCCGGTCCATCCGGAAGCCGCTGGCGAGCGCCAGGTCCGCGGGCACCTGGAAGCGCGGCAGCACCGCGAGGTGCCGTCGCCACCAGGCGTCCACGGAGTCGAGCGACGGGAAGTCAGGGGCCTCGGTGAGCAGGAAGCGCAGGACGTCTTTCACGCTTCCACTCTAATGCCCGGCTCAGGAGCGCGCGCGCTCCCGTTTGAGGCTTCAGCTCGCGGCGCGGCGTCCGCGGCCCGGAGACTTCGCGCGCTGGGTGCCCCGCTTCTTCTTCGCGGCGGCCGGCGGCGCGGCCTTCGACTTCTTGGCGGCCTTGGACTTGGACTTCGACGCGACCTGGGTCTTGGAGGTCGACTTGGACTTCGGCGCGGCCTTCTTGCGCCGCGCGGGGGCCTTCTTCTCCGGGGCGAGGATGGTGCCCCGGCAGGAGGGAGTGCCACAGCGGCAGACGTAGAGCGACTCGGCGTCGGCTTCCATCTCCGGGGAGCGCTCGTACGCGTAGTCGTACGACAGCTCCTCCCCCGGTTCGATGGCACGCAGCGCGTAGATGTGGATGCGGCCCTTGTCGATGAGCGACTGGCAGTTGGGCTCGCACGAGTGGTTGATGTAGCGCGACTCGTTGTGGAGGGTCCCCGCGTCCAACACCGTGTCGTCGTCCAGGTTGAAGAGGAACGTGTGGTGGCGCTCCATCGACTCGTCGTCGTAGCGGGCGTCCGCCTCGGCCTGGGTGATGCGCTCACCGATGTACTCGATGATGCGCGCGCCCTTGCGGATGCGGCGGGTGGCGAAGGCGCCCGTGCCCTGGATGGGGGACTGGCGCAGCTCGAAGGGAATCGACGGGGTCGGCTGGAAGGAAGGGGAAGTCATCATCGCGGATAGGGGCGCGGCTGGGGCGGGTGCGTGTTCAACCAGGACGCTGCCGTGAGGCGCGGTGTAGCGTGCCGCAGTCAAGCGCGCGAAGAAAGGCACTCGATGATGCGGTGGTGGATCGTGGTGGGCGCGGTGAACGCTTTCCTGTCCGTGGCGGCGGGCGCCTTCGGGGCGCATGCGCTGAAGGCCCGGCTCGCGCAGGACCTGCAGGTCATCTTCGAAACCGGGGCGCGCTACCACATGTACCACGCGCTCGCGCTGGTGGCGGTGGGGCTCCTGGGCACGGTGCGACCCTCCGCGCTCCTGGAGGCCGCGGGCTGGGCGATGCTCGCGGGCATCGTCCTATTCTCTGGCAGCCTGTACGCGCTCGCCCTGTCCGGCGTGCGAGTGCTGGGCGCCATCACACCGCTGGGCGGACTGGCCTTCCTCGCTGGCTGGGCACTCTTCGCCGTCGCCGCGTGGCGCACCTCGCCGTGAAGGGGCGGACCGCCCGCGTCACTCTCTCAGCAGGGGCGGCAGCGGGTAGATGACGTCCAGGTCGCTGTGGTTGCGCAGGCCACAGGCCTCGCGCTGCACGGTGAGGTTCCAGCGCAGCCGCTCCGCTTCCTTCCAGAGCGCGCGGTACGCCGCGTAGCGCTCCATGCGCGATAGGCCATGCAGGGCGCGCAGCTCCTTCTCCGCCTGGGCCACCAGGGCGAGGGCGCCCTCCAGCTTGTCGCCGGAGCGGCGCAACCCGGAGGCGCGCTCGCGCTGGAACTCCACCTCGATGGGCAGCATGGCGTTGACGTTCACCGGACGGGCCATGCCTTCCCTGTAACCACGACCGCCCGGCTTCGCAGCGGTGCTCCGGTCCACGGAGAGCAGGCAACCGGGCTTCAGGGAGGCGGTGTCGGCGCGGGTGCGTCCTTCGCCTCCGGAAGCGCCGCGACGCCAGGGCGTCCCCACCGCCATGCCTCGCGGGCCCAGGCGAGCCCCGCGTAGAGCACCATCGCGTTGCGAGCGAGGAGCAGCAGCGTGAATGACGGCTGCCAGCCCGTCTTGTAGGTGCTGCCCGCGAAGAGCCCGCGTGTGATGGCGGCGGCCACCAGCAGCACGGCGGACGGTGCCACCGTTCCGGAGAGCAGCGCGAGCGCGGCGGCCCCGGTGAGCCAGATGAGGTACTGCGGGCTCAACACCGGGTTGAGGATGACGAAGGCCACGAGCGGCACCAGCGTCAGCCGGGCCAGGTCCTCGATGTGCACGGGAGGCCTGCGCCACGCGGCGCGCACGGACACCGCCACGGCCAGCAGCAGGCCCGCGATCCACACCTGGCGGGTGACAGCGCGAACCATCTCGGCGTCCGCGCCGTGCAGCTCATAGGCGGCGGGAGCGTGGACCCACTGGACGTGGGCGAAGCCCATCAGGTGCGCGGCCCAGAGCAGGCCCGCGCTGAAGGCCTCCACCTGGAGCCCCCGCTCGACGTGGAAGGCCGCGAACCGCCACCATGGCCACACGAGACTCATGGGAAAGAGCGGCAGCACGCCCGCGATCAGTCCGGTGAGCAGGGCCCGCGTCGGCTTCGAGCCCCGGCGCCAGCACACGGCCAGGGCCAGCGGCACAAGCACGGCCGGGTACAGCTTGGTGACGGTGCCCACCGCGAGCAACGCGCCCGCCTGGCCTTCGCGCCGGCGCATCAGGGCCACCAACGCGGCCAGCGCGAGCGCGGCGGGGATGAGGTCGTAGCGCTTGAGGTAGTGCACGCTCTGGAGCCAGCTGACGACGGAGTACGCCGCGAACGGAACCCACGCGCGCCAGGCCGTGCCCCACCGGCGCACGCCCTCGGACAGCAGCAGCCACTTGATGAACGCGTCGATGAGCGTGAGCTGGAGGCCGAACGCGAGGATGAAGCCACGCAGGTCGCCACCTGCCCACGTCGCGGGCACGAACCACAGGAGCGCGTAGGGCGGGTATTCGAAGCGGAAGTCGCGGTTGGGGACCGCGCCATCCAGGAACGCGCGGGCCGTCCGGAAGTACAGCGGCAGGTCGCCCTCGCGAGGAGAGAACGCGTAGAGCGCCAACGGCAACACGGCCACCGCGAGCGCGAGCCAGTGCCTGTGCGTCAGCCGCGAGGGCTCGGACGATGTCGATGCGGACACGAGGTGTCACTCTGCCCCCGAGGACCGGGCGCTGTCGCTGGGAAAGGCATCCGTCCCCTTCCCCGCCCGGACCGCGTCCAGGCGCATGGACGTGCGAGGCGGCACCCGACCCGCTAGGTTCCGCCCTGGATTGCCCACTCCATGAAGCTCCACCGCCCCACGAAGGACGAGCTGTTCGCCGCCACCGGCCGCACCATGCCGGACCTGCTGGCACCGGACCTGCGGGTGCTCTTCTGCGGCATCAACCCCAGCCTCTACTCCGCGGTGGTGGGTGTGCACTTCGCGCGGCCGGGCAACCGCTTCTGGCCGTCACTGCACGCGGCGGGCTTCACCCCGCGCCTCCTGAAGCCGGCGGAACAGGCGGAGCTCCTGACGCTGGGCCTGGGCATCACCAACGTGGTGGACCGGGCCACGGCGAGCGCGGACCAGCTGGGCGCGGAGGACTACGCGGAAGGCGCGAAGTCGCTGGCGCGCAAGGTGAAACGCTACCGTCCGAAGTACCTCGCGGTGCTGGGGCTGGGCGCGTACCGCACCGCCTTCTCGCGGCCAAAGGCGAAGTTCGGACCGCAGAAGGAGACGCTGGGCGACACGCGACTGTGGGTGCTGCCCAATCCCAGCGGGCTCAACGCCAGCTACCAACTCCCGGACCTCGCGCGGCTGTACGGCGAGCTGTGCCGCGCGGTCCAGACGCGCTGACTACTTCAGCAGGCCGGCCTCGCGGGCCACCTGTGCAGCCACGGGCAGCACCTTGTCGAAGGCGGCGGCGTTGCACGCGAGCAGGCCCCGGCGGTTCTGGAGCTCGGAGCCGTCGTACAGGTACGCGTCGCCCGCCAGGTCCGTGAGCACGCCGCCCGCGGAGCGGATGACGGCCTCCGGCGCGCAGTTGTCCCAGCGGTAGCTCTTGTCGCTCACGTGCACGTAGAGGTCGCAGTGGGCCTCCGCCAAGAGGCCGCACTTGAGCCCCACCGAGCCGGACTCCCGCTCCTTCGTGATGCCCAGCCGCTGCACCACCGCGTCCGTCGTCTTCGAGCGGTGCGAGCGCGACACCACGAGCCGCAGCTGCGCCGGGTCCGCCACGTCCGACACGCGCAGCGCGCGGCGGCCCTGCGGGTCCTCCACGTAGCCCTGCTCGCCCACCACGCCGGAGTACAGGACGTCCCCCACCGCGCGGTAGACGACGCCCAGCGCCGCCCGGCCCTCCACGGCGAGGCCGATGTGGATGGCGAACTCGCCGTTGCGGTTCACGAACTCCTGCGTGCCGTCGAGCGGATCCACGAACCAGCAGCGGCTGAAGCGCTTGGCGTCGGAGACATCCTCCTTCTCCTCCGCCACCACGCCGTCCGCCGGGAAGGCCTTGCGCAGCTCGCCCACGATGAAGGCGTTGGCGCGCTCGTCCGCCACCGTGACGGGCCCGGCGCCTCCGGCCTTGTCCGTGACGGAGAAGTCCGTGGCGTAGACCTGCAGGAGGATGTCACCAGCCTGGCGGGCGATGCGCCGGGCCACTTCAAGCTCTTGGGCGAGTGCGGACATGGAGGCCCGTGAGTCTACCGGGGCGAATTGCCCCCGTGGGGAAATCTGCCCCGCCTCGCGGCTCCCTCCCTCAGGGGTAGCGGCCCTGGCCCGGGGACTGCACTTCCGAGGCGGATTCGCCTTCCTCGCCCGGGCAGCGCGGCGGGAGGCAAGCAAGGACTCGTACGATGATGAAGTGGCTGATGGGGCTGGCCCTGCTGGGCATCGGCGTGGCGCTGGCGTTCGCGGGCGGCCGGATGGTGTACCGCTCGAAGGTGAGCAAGGACTGGCCCACCGTGCAGGGCACCGTGGTGAGCTCCCGCGTGGAGACGCTGCGCAGCAAGCGCGCGGTGAGCTTCCGCCCGGACGTGAGCTACCGCTACGAGGTGAACGGCGTCCCGTACACCTCCGACACGGTGGCCTTCGACGGCCACGGCGCGGGCGGGCTCGCGGACGCGCAGGCGGTGTCGCACCACTACGCGGCCGGCGCCCCGGTGACGCTGCACTACGAGCCGGAGGACCCGTCCGTGGCGTGCCTCCAGTGCGGAGACACGGGCCTCGTGAACTACCTGTTGGCACTCGGAGGCGCGGTGTTCGCCCTCGTGGCCGGCTGGGGCCTGGTGGAGATGGCCCGCTCCACCCTGCGCGAGGGCAAGCGCGCCGCCCCCCAGATGCGCGCGAAGGCCCGTTAGGCGACGCCGGGCCCCCTTCCGCGTGGGCGGCTGAGCACTTTTCGCCAGAAGGCTTCGACAGACGCGGCCCTCGATGCGCAACCTGGAGCGGACACCCGCTTCCTGGAGAACGCATGCCCGTCACCATCCGCCCCGCGAAGGACCTGGACGCGCCCGCGCTGGGCCGCATGGGCGCGGCGCTCGCGCGCCAGCACCACGGCTTCGACCCGCAGCGCTTCATGATCCCGGACGACGTGGAGTCCGGCTACCGCTGGTGGCTGGGCAAGGAGGCGCGCCGTCCGCAGGAGGCCGCGGTGCTCGTGGCCGAGCTGGACGGCGAAGTGGTCGGCTACTGCTACGGCCGGCTGGAGGGCGTGGACTGGAACATGCTCCTCGACAAGTGCGGCGCCCTGCACGACATCTGGGTGGAGGCGAAGGCGCGCGGCACCGGCACCGGCCGGCTGCTCGCGGAGGCCATGGTGCAGCGGCTCACGGAGATGGGCGCGCCGCGCGTGGTGCTCCACACCGCCGCGAAGAACGAAGCCGCGCAACGCCTGTTCGCGCGGCTGGGCTGGCGTCCCACCATGGTGGAGATGACCCGCGAGACGCCGCCCTCATGAGAAACGACGAAGCCCCGGGTGCTTCCACCCGGGGCTCCGTGATGATTCAGCGGCGTGGGAGGGAGCGCCCTACTTCTTCTGCTCCTTCACCCACGAGTCCTTGAGCGTCACCGTGCGGTTGAACACGGGCGCGCCCGGCTTGGAGTCCACCGCGTCCGCGCAGAAGTAGCCCAGGCGCTCGAACTGGAAGCGGTCGCCCGGCTTCGCGTCCGCGAGCATCGGCTCCACGCGCGCGCCGGTGAGGGTCTCCAGGCTGTTCGGGTTGAGGAACTCCTTGAAGTCCTTGGTCTCGTCCTTGTCCGGCGCCTCCACCGAGAAGAGCCGGTCGAACAGCCGCACCTGCGCCACGGGCGCGTTGCCCGGCACCCAGTGCAGCGTGCCCTTCACCTTGCGGCCATCCGGCGAGTCGCCACCGCGCGTGGCCGGGTCATACGTGCAGCGCAGCTCCGTGATGTTGCCCGCCGCGTCCTTGATGACCTTCTCGCACTTGATGAAGTACGCGGAGCGCAGGCGCACCTCCTTGCCCGGCGCCAGGCGGAAGAAGCCCTTCTCCGGCACCTCCTGGAAGTCGTCCGCCTCGATGTAGAGCTCGCGCATGAACGGCACCTTGCGCGTGCCCATGTCCTCGCGCTTCGGGTGGTTCGCCGTCTCCAGCTCCTCCGTCTGGCCCTCCGGGTAGTTCTCCAGCACCACCTTGAGCGGACGCAGGACGGCCATGGCGCGCGGCGCCGTCTCGTTGAGGTCGTCCCGGATGGACAGCTCCAGCACGCCCATGTCGATGAGGCTGTCGGACTTGCTCACGCCGATGCGCTTCGCGAAGTCGCGCAGCGACGCGGGCGTGTAGCCCCGGCGACGCAGGCCGCTGATGGTCAGCATGCGCGGATCATCCCAGCCGGAGACGCGCTTCTCCTGCACCATCTGGAGCAGCTTGCGCTTGCTCATCACCGCGTAGGTGAGGTTCAGCCGCGCGAACTCGTACTGGTTGGGCCGGTCGCCTTTGATCAGCGCGTCGACGATCCAGTCATACAGCACGCGGCGGTTCTCGAACTCCAGCGTACAGACGGAGTGCGTGATGCCCTCGATGGCGTCCGACAGACAGTGCGCGAAGTCATAGAGCGGGTAGATGCACCACGTGTCGCCCGTGCGGTGGTGGTGCGCGTGCCGGATGCGGTAGATGGGCGGGTCGCGCAGCACGGGGTTCGACGACGTCATGTCGATCTTGGCGCGCAGCGTGTGCTTGCCGTCCGGGAACTCGCCCGCCTTCATCCGGCGGAACAGGTCCAGGTTCTCCTCCACCGTGCGCGTGCGGTACGGGCTGTCCTTGCCCGGCGTGGTGAAGTTGCCGCGGTACTGGGAGATCTCCTCCGGCGACAGGCTGCACACGTAGGCCTGGCCCTGCGAAATCAGCTGCTCCGCGAAGGCGTAGAGCCGGTCGAAGTAGTCGGACGCGAAGAAGCGCCGGTCGTCCCAGTCGAACCCGAGCCAGCGCACGTCGCGCTGGATGGACTCCACGTAGTCCGTGTCCTCGGTGAGCGGGTTGGTGTCGTCGAGGCGCAGGTTGCACTTGCCGCCATACTGCTGCGCCAGCCCGAAGTTCAGCACGATGGCTTTGGCGTGGCCGATGTGGAGGTAGCCGTTGGGCTCGGGCGGGAAGCGGGTGTGCACGCGTCCGCCGTGCTTTCCCGTCCGCCGGTCCTCCTCAACGACTTCCTGGAGGAAGTTGAGGCCCTGCGTCTCGTTCGTCGTCGTCATGATGGGGCGAATCCTCTGGGAAGCAGAACCAGGGGAGCAAGGTTTTCCTGCCCCCCGCGTCAGACCTCCGCCAGCAGCGACTCCCAGGCCTTGAGCGCCCGTTCAGCGGACAACTCGTCCGCCCGGTCCAGGGCCCGCTGGCGCAGCCCGTCCCGCCACTTCGCGTCCGACACCACCCGCCCCAGGGCATGGGCCATGGCCGCGTCGTCCCCCATGGGCAC
>NZ_RAWR01000146.1:0-27753 GCF_003986945.1 Corallococcus sp. AB018
CCCGCCCGCCCTTTCGTCATCCAGCCAACGAAGTGCCGGCCCCACGGGCCCGGTGCGCAGGACGCGCCGCCCGCGAGCCCGTCCGCGCGGCCCCGCACCCTGCGTGTTATGGGGAGGCGCATGAGCGTTGAAGCCACGCCCTCCCGAGCGAAGCGGCCCGTCGAGTACGAGGCCACCGTCACAGGCCTCCGGATGGAGACCCACGACACGGCGACGCTGTCGCTGGAGCTTGGCTCGGGGGAGGGACCGCTCGACTACAAGGCAGGCCAGTTCATCAACATCGACCCGCATCAGTTCCGGGCGCTCTCGCAGCAGTGCGCGTACCTGCAGGAGCAGAAGGGGCGCAAGGAGCCGCCGCGCTCGTACTCGCTCGCCTCCGCGCCGCACGAGCGGCACGTGGCCATCACGGTGAAGGACGAGGAGTTCATCCCCGGCGTCACCCGCTACCCGCCGCTCCTGTCGCCCCTGCTGGTGCACGGGCGGCTGGTGGGCGCGAAGCTGAAGGTGACGGGCTTCATGGGGCCGTACGTGCTGCCGGACGACGTGACGGAGCGGGCGGACCACGTGCTGCACGTGGTGGCGGGCTCCGGCGCGGTGCCGAACTTCTCCATCGTGAAGGACGCGCTGCACCGCGGGCTGAAGCTGCGGCACACGTTCCTCGCGTCCAACAAGACGTGGGGGGACATCCTCTACCGCGAGGAGCTGGCCGCGCTGGAGCAGGCGGCGCCGGACCGCGTGCGGGTGGTGCACACGCTCACGCGCGAAACGGATGAAGCGAAGTACGGCCCCCAGGTGCGCAAGGGCCGCGTCGCGGAGGCGCTCCTGCGCGAGCTGATTCCGGCGCCTGACACCTGCATCGTCTACGTGTGCGGGCCCGCCATCACCCCGTGGGACCGGCGCAAGGCGCTGGAGACACGCACGCCCGCCACGCCGCGCTTCATGGAGGCGGTGCTGGGCCACCTGCACGAGCTGGGCATCCCGGACAAGCGCATCAAGCGCGAGGCCTACGGCTGACGCATCAGTGCGTCGTGACGTCCTCGGGAGGCAGCTCGTCCAGGAACGTCAGCACCCGCTCGGCCGTCTCGCGGGGCTTCTCCATGGGGAACAGGTGCGAGGCGAGCGGCAGCGAGTCCACCCGCGTGCGCTTCATCTCCTGCTCCGCCCGCGCCAGCGCGTCGGGCAACAGCGTGTCGGAGCGCTCGCCGCGCAGCACCAGCGTGGGCGTCGTGTTGTCGCGGATGAGCTTCCATGGATCCGCGGGGAAGGTCTCGAAGATGCGGGCCTCCCACTCGCGCGGGAAGCGCAGGCGGAAGTCGCCCACCTCCGTGGGCACCAGCCCGTGCGTGATGTAGTCGCTGAAGCAGTCCGCGTCCCAGTCCTTGAACAGCTTGCGCTGGCGGTACGCGGTGGCGGCCTCCTCGCGCGTCGCCCAGCGGTCCCTCCGCCGCAGCGCGCCCTGCACGATGGAGGAGCGGTCCATGCGGCCCAGCAGCTTCATCAGGCGCAGCGCCCACAGCCGGGACCCGGTGATGAGCACGGGGTCCAACGCCACCACCGCGCGGAACAGCCCCGGGTTCGCGGCGGCGGCCATCAACGTGCTCGTGCCGCCCACGCTGTGCCCCACGCCCAGCACGCCAGAGCGCCCCCGCGCCTTCAGCTCGCGCGCGAGGTCCTCGCCCAGCTCCTTCCAGGTCGTGAGCGCCTTCGGGTCCTGGCCCGGCACCAGCGGCCGCATGCGCAGCGACACCACGTGATAGCGGGTCGCGAGCCGCGCGAAGAGCTTCCGGTACGTCTCCGGAGGAAAACCGTTCGCGCAGGCGAAGTGCAGGAGCGGCCCGCTCCCACCCCAGTCATCCAGCTCCAAGGCCATGCCCCTTCCCATCAACACCCTCCACCGCGTCGCGGCGGAGGCTTCACGGCTCGTCCCACTCGCATCCGGTGCCCTGACGGCCACCGGCCGGCCCCATCCCGGGACGAGACTCCGTACCCCGACATTCAGACACCGCGAACGCCGCCCTGGGTCCTGCCGCCGAGCCCGACCTCCCGCATCGACGTCATCCTGACCGGTACCCCTGACGTGCCCACGTCCTCCGACATTCTCCCGGACGCGTCCTCAAGGAGACCGGGCCTCTGGAATGTCGTCCCGTGCGCATCGCGCGGACGGAGGGCATGTAACGCCTGCCCGGCCGCCTCGCACGGCCAGGTCGGCGGTCCTTCCCGGTGCGGGGGAACACGCCTCCCCCTCCCGTGAGGTCACCTGCCCCACCCTACGGTCCAGGTGGGGTCCGCTTGCGTTCAGGATTCGGACGGCGCCGCGGGCGCTGCGTCCGACGTGGGCTCCGGAGCCGGCTCCGCTTCCGACACGGGCTCCGCCTCCACGCCACCACCGGCCGAGCCCGCGGGCTTGATGCCCAGCAGCCGCGTCAGCCGGGGCTGCACGCCCGTCTCCGCCAACAGCGCCTGGAGCTGAAGCCGCGCGCGCCGGTTGTCCCCGTGCACCCGCCGCCCGAGGATGAGCTCGTTCTTCAACGAGTGCTCCCACCCGGTCAGCTCCGTCACCGTCACCTGGTAGCCGTACGCCTCCAGCGTCAGCGCGCGGATGACGTTCGTCAGGTGAGAGCCGAACTCGCGCCGGTGCCACGGGTGCTGGAAGAGCAGCGACATGGAGCCGGCCGGCTTCGCCTTCTTCTCCTTCAGCTGCGCGGCCACCTCCGCCTGACAGCACGGCACCACCGCCACGTGGTCCGCGCCGTGCTTGATGGCCGCCACCAGCGCGTCGTCCGTGGCCGTGTCGCATGCGTGCAGCGCCATCAGCACGTGGATGCGCTCCGGGTACTCCGCCGCGTCGATGTGCGCCGTCTGGAAGCGCATCCGGTCGAAGTGCAGCCGCTCGGCGCGGCCCTTCGCGCGTTCGGTCAGGTCCGGCCGCCCTTCGATGGACAGCAGCTCACCGCCCGCCGCGTCCTTCAGGAACAGCTCGTAGACGACGAAGCCCAGGTACGCGTTGCCGCTGCCCGCGTCCACCACCAGCGGGTTCGCGTGGCGCGTCTGCACGTCCTCCATGGCGGGCCGAAGCAGGCCCACCAGGTGGTTGACCTGCTTGAGCTTGCGCAGCGCGTCCGCGTTGAGGTTCCCCTCGCGCGTGAGCAGGTGCAGCTCGCGCAGGAGCGATTGGGACTGGTCCGGAAGCAGCTCCTTGCGGACCTGCGGCGCCTTGACGTTGCGTCTCAGACGGACACCACTTCGGTGACCTCCGGGATCATCTCCCGGAGCCGGCCCTCGATGCCCATCTTCAGCGTCGCCGTGGACGACGGGCAGCCCGCGCACGAACCCTTCATGTGCAGGTACACGATGCCGTCCTCGAAGCGGTCCAGCGTGATGTCACCGCCGTCCTGCGCCACGGCCGGGCGGATCTCCTCGTCCAGGATGACCTGGATGCGCTGCTCCACCGTGCCGTCCGCGGACACCGTCTGGCGCGCCGCCGCGACGGCCGCCTCGTCCACCACCGGCAGGCCCTCCGACAGGTGCGTGTCCAGCGTGGACATCACGGAGTCGTTGAGCTCGTCCCACTCGCCGGACTCGCCCTTCGTCACCGTGACGAAGTTCGTGCCCAGCATCACCGCCGTCACGCCCTGGATGTCCATGAGCCGCAGCGCCAGGGGCGACTTCGCCTGCGCTTCGTCCCGGTTGGTGAAGTTCACGGCGCCACCGCCCAGCAGCTTGCGGTCCACCACGTACTTCAGCGTGCTGGGGTTGGGGGTCCACTCGAGCTGGATGTTCACTGACATTCTGTTCTCCCTACGAAAGTCCGCTTCCTCTAAAGGGCGCCGGGCCCCATAGCAACCTGTCCGGCTGTCAGGCAAACGCCTCGCGCTGGCCATTCACTCCGGATGGAGCCCGGCCCGCCACCGATGTAAGACATGGCACCATGCCCTACCCGCCCCGCCTCGCCCACCTGGCCACCAAGGCCGTGGTGGTGGCCAAGCTGAGCCCCACCTACGCGGACGCCCACCGCGTGGACGCCGAGGAGGCCTCCCAGCGCCTCTCCACCGCCCTCTCCGGGCGCCTGCTGACCTCCCTCCTGGAGGCCACCTGGACGCAGATGCTCGGGAGCACGAAACGTCTCAAGGAAGACGGCCTCCTGGAGAAGGTGGCCTCCACCCTGAGCGACCGGCCCCAGCGGCCGGGCAAGGTCGCCACCGTGACGGCCGGGTGGAGCGCCTTCCTCATCCTGGTGGACCTGGAGGTGGGCACCGCCAGCGACGCCGCCCGCCGGGTCATGGAGTCCGACGAGGGCCGCAAGCGCGCCGCCGCGGGGCTCACGGAGGTCGCCGGCTTCCTCGCCCAGGAGCTCACGCGCGGCAAATAGGGCGGCCCGCCGGTCGTGGCGGCAGCCGCCACCCGCCGTTATAGGCTGGCGCTCGCCACGTCCATGTCCGCCTCGCTCCCCACCACGCTGCGCCTGCTCACGTCCATCACCGACGTTCCCGCGTCGGCCTGGGACGCGCTCGTGGACCCGGGGTCGGTGCCATTCCTGGAGTGGGGCTTCCTCGCCGCCCTGGAGGAGAGCGGTAGCGTGGTGCCCGAGCGAGGCTGGCACCCGCGCCACCTCACCCTGTGGCGGGGCTCACGCCTGGTCGCCGCCGCGCCCGCGTACCTGAAGGACGACAGCCACGGCGAGTTCGTCTTCGACGCCGCCTGGGCCACCACCGCCGAGCGCGCGGGCATCCGCTACTACCCCAAGCTCGTCCTGGGCGTGCCCTTCACGCCCGCCACCGGCCGCCGCGTGCTGGTGGCCCCCGGCGAGGACGCCCCGTTCCGCGAGGCGGAGCTGTACAACGCCGCGCTGGAGTACGCGCGCGCGGAGGGGCTCTCCAGCGTCCACGTCCTCTTCCCCACCCCGGAGGAGCTGCCGGTGCTGGAGGCGCAGGGCTACGCGCTGCGCCTGGGCGTGCAGTACCTGTGGCGCAACGCGGGCTACCAGACGTTCGAGGACTTCCTCGGCCGCTTCCGCTCCAAGCGGCGGCACCAGATTCAGCGTGAGCGGCGCGAGGTGGAGGACCAGGGCATCACCCTGCGCACGCTCCGGGGCGACGCGCTGGAGGAGGTGGACGCGGCCTGCGCCCACCAGCTCTACGTCTCCACGGTGGACCGCTATCCGTGGGGCGTGCGCTCGCTGACCGAGGACTTCTTCGCCCGCCTGCTCGCCGGCTTCAAGCACCGGTGCGAGTTCGTGGAGGCCCGGCGGGAAGGCCGCAGGGTGGCGGGGGCGTTCAACTTCACCGGGCCGAGCACGCTGTACGGCCGTTATTGGGGTGCGTTCGAGGAACATCCGTTCCTGCACTTCAACGTGTGCCTCTACCACCCGGTGGAGGACTGCATCGCCCGGGGCCGCGAGCGCTTCGAGCCCGGAGCAGGCGGCGAGCACAAGCTCACCCGGGGTTTCGAGCCGCACCTCACGTACAGTGCGCATCTGTTCCTTCACCCCGGCCTGGACCGGGCGGTGCGCGGCTTCCTGGCGCACGAGCGGGCAGCCGTCGAGAGCGGCCTGCCACTGTGGTGGGCGGAGACGGGTTTCAAGGAGCGGGTCTAAGCGGTTTCAAGCAGGGCCCGCCAATGGTTCGCGAAGCGAAGGCAAGGGAGTCCGCAAGCCCATGGCTCAGAAGCACCAACACGATGACGGCCAGGTCGTCACGGAGGCCGTCCCCAAGCAGAAGCTGAAGAGGCCGACGCTCTACAAGGTCCTCCTGCACAACGACAACTACACCACGCGCGAGTTCGTCGTGGCCGTGCTCAAGGAGATCTTCCACAAGTCGGAGACGGATGCCGTGCAGATCATGATGCACGTTCATTACAACGGCATCGGTGTGGCGGGCGTTTATACCTACGACGTCGCCGATACGAAGCTCAAGACAGTGGAGGCCGCGGCGAGGGACAACGGGTTCCCCCTGCGGCTGTCCATGGAACCCGAGGAAGGCTGAACCGTGGCAGGACCATCGATTGCCAAAGAATTGCAGGCCAGCTTCCGCACCGCGCTCGACGAGGCGCGGAAGATGCGCCACGAGTACCTGACGCTGGAGCACCTGCTCCTGGCCCTCACCCGTGAGTCACGCACCCGCGAGGTGCTCAAGGGCTGCGGCGCGAACGTCAAGCGCCTGCAGGAGAACCTGACCTCCTTCCTGGAGGAGACGGTCGAGCGCCTGCCTGACGACGTGGACGCCGAGCCTCAGCAGACCATCGGCGTGGAGCGCGTGCTCCACCGCGCCGCCATGCACGCGCTGTCCGCGGAGCAGAAGTACATCGACGGTGGCGACGTGCTGGTCGCCATGTTCCGTGAAGAGGAGAGCCACGCGCTCTACCTGCTGCAGCAGGAGGGCGTCACCCGCCTGGACCTGCTCAACTTCATCTCCCACGGGACCACCAAGGACGGCGAGTCCGAGGGCGAGCCGCGCCCCACCCCCGCCGGTGACGACGACGACGGCGAGTCCCAGAAGAAGAGCCCGCTGGAAGCGTACGCCGTGCAGCTCAACGTGGAGGCGAAGGCGGGCCGCATCGACCCGCTCATCGGCCGCGACAAGGAGCTGGAGCGCACCATCCAGGTGCTCTGCCGCCGCCGCAAGAACAACCCGCTCTACGTGGGTGAGGCCGGCGTGGGCAAGACGGCCATCGCGGAGGGCCTGGCGCTCTTCATCACGGAAGGCCGCGTGCCGGCCGCGCTCAAGGACGCGGTCGTCTACTCGCTGGACATGGGCGCGCTGCTCGCGGGCACCAAGTTCCGCGGCCAGTTCGAGGAGCGGCTGAAGGGCGTGCTCAAGGCGCTCCAGGAGCTGCCGGACGCCATCCTCTTCATCGACGAGATCCACACCATCGTCGGTGCCGGCGCCACGAGCGGCGGCTCCATGGACGCGTCCAACCTGCTCAAGCCCGCGCTGGCGTCAGGCAGGCTGCGCTGCATCGGGTCCACGACGTTCCAGGAGTTCAAGGCGTCCTTCGAACGCGACCGCGCGCTGTCCCGCCGCTTCCAGAAGATTGAAGTGGACGAGCCCAGCGTGGAGGACACCGTCAAGGTGCTGGAGGGCCTGCGCAGCCGCTACGAGGAGCACCACCACGTGAAGTACGGCGAGGGTGCGCTCCAGGCGGCGGCGGAGCTGGCGGCCAAGCACATCAACGACCGGTTCCTGCCGGACAAGGCCATCGACGTCATCGACGAGGCCGGCGCGGCCGAGCGGCTCAAGCCGGAAGGCGTGCGCACGGGCATCGTCTCCGCGCACGACGTGGAGCAGGTCGTCTCCAAGATGGCCAAGATTCCGGCCAAGAGCGTGTCCGCGAGCGAAGGCGTCCAGATTCAGAACCTGGACAAGGAGCTCAAGGGCGTCATCTACGGGCAGGACAAGGCCATTGAAGAGATGGTGGGCGCCATCAAGCTGTCGCGCTCCGGCCTGCGGGCGCCGGAGAAGCCCATTGGCAGCTTCCTCTTCTCCGGCCCCACGGGCGTGGGCAAGACGGAGCTGGCGAAGCAGCTGGCGCAGAGCCTGGGCGTGGAGTTCCTCCGCTTCGACATGAGCGAGTACTCCGAGAAGCACACGGTGAGCCGCCTCATTGGCGCGCCTCCGGGCTACGTGGGCTTCGACCAGGGCGGCCTGCTCACGGACGCCGTGCGCAAGCACCCGTACGCGGTGCTGGTGCTGGATGAGATTGAGAAGGCCCACCCGGACCTCTTCAACATCCTGCTCCAGGTGATGGACCACGCGACGCTCACGGACAACAACGGCCGCAAGGCGGACTTCCGCAACATCATCCTCATCCTGACCACCAACGCGGGTGCGCAGGAGATGAGCACCAAGGCCATGGGCTTCGGTGACACCAGCGTGGTGGTGGACGGCTCGCGGGCGAAGAAGGCCATCGAGCGCACCTTCACGCCGGAGTTCCGCAACCGGCTGGACGGCTGGATTCTCTTCTCCGGCCTGCCCCCCGAGGTCATCCTCAAGGTCGTGGACAAGGAAGTGCGCCTGCTCCAGAAGGTGCTCGACGAGAAGAAGGTCAAGCTGGAGCTCACGCCCGCCGCCCGCGCGTGGCTGGCGGAACACGGCTACGACCCGGCCTTCGGTGCGCGCCCCATGGCGCGGCTCGTGGACAACACCCTCAAGAAGCCACTCGCGGAGGCGCTGCTGTTCGGCTCCCTCAAGAGCGGCGGCGTGGCCCGCTTCGACGTCGTGGACGACGCCGTGAAGCTCCAGGCGGAAGCCACCGAGGCCGTGCCGGCGTAAGGCGCCGCGAGGCCCTGAAACATCCGAGGCCCCGGGCCCCCTTCATGGGGACTCGGGGCCTTCGTGTTTCCTACTCCGCCTTGGACTCGACCTTGTACGCGCCCACGGCGCTGGAGAGCTGCTCGGAGATGATTTGCAGCGTGGTGGCCGCCTCACCGGTGGAGCCGATGCGGGCCACGGTGTCGTCCATCATCTTGGACAAGTCATTCACCGCCAGGGTGATTTGATTGATGCCCACGTTCTGCTGATTCACCGCGGCGGCGATCTGCCGGACGGCGGCGGCGTTGTCCTGGACGATGGAGGACAGCTCGCGCAGGTTCTGCCCGCTGTCGCGCACCTGCGCCAGGCCCGCCTCCATCCGCTCCGCGCCGCGCTCCGTGATGCGCACCGCGGCGGTGACGGAGTTGGCGATGTCGTCCAGCAGCTCCCGCACCCGCGTGGTCGCCTGGATGGACTGGTCCGCCAGGGCGCGGATTTCGCGCGCCACCACGCTGAAGCCCTTGCCGTGCTCACCGGAGCGCACCGCTTCGATGGCCGCGTTGAGCGCGAGCATGTTGGACTGGTCCGCCAGGTCCTTCACCGTCTGGGTGATGCCGCCAATCTGGCGCGTGCGCTCGCCCAGCTCGAGGATCTTCTCCGCGATTTCGCCCACCTGCGCGCGGATGTCGTTGAGGCCCGCCATCGTCTGCTCGATGGAAGCCTCGCCCGCCCTGGCCAGGGTGTCCGCGCGCTCGGCGACGCTGAGCACGCTCTCCGCCTTCTGCGCGGCCAGCGTGGACGTCTGCTTGATTTCCTGCGCCGTCACCTGCGTCTCCTGCAGCGCGGCGGCCTGGCGGGAGATGGTCTGCGCCTGCTCGGTGGAAGACGCGTTGAGATGGTCCGTGGACTGGGTGAGCGCGGTGGCGGCGTGCTGGAGGTTGACCGTCACCTCGCGCAGCTTGCCCACCATCTGGGAGAAGGAGTTGGCCAGCCGCCCCACCTCGTCGTTGCCGCGCGCACGGATGTCGCGGGTGAGGTCGCCGGACGACACGATGTGGCCCGCCACGGAGGTGAGCTCCGCCAGCGGCCGCACGATGCTCCGGCCGAACAGCGCCGCCAGCACCACGCCGCACGCCTCCAGCAGGAACGCGAACAGCAGCATCTCCCAGCGCAGCGCATCCACTCTCGCGTCGATGAACTCGCGCGCCATGCCCACGTGCACGGTGCCCAGCCGCCCCTTCTCCGCCACGGCCGCGGACACGTCCAGGGCGCGCAGCGTCTTGCCACCGCGCAGGATGCGCACCTCCGGCACCACGCGCGTGCGGCCCGTGCCCATGCCGGGCTGCGCGTCGAGCGCGGCCTTCAGGTTCTCCGGGAACGCGCCCTGGAACGAGTGCACCAGCACGAAGCCCGTGGGGTCCTGGATGAAGATGTAGGCCAGGTCCTCGCGCTCGCGGAACGTCTCCAAGAGCGGCTGGAGCGAGCCCATGCCCGCGGACACGCCCTGCTCCGCCGCGATGGCCAGGCTCAGCGCCACGGCCTCGCCCTCACTGGCGTGGCGCTCCTCCAGGTTGGACTCCAGCTGGCGGGTGGCGATGAGGGTGAGCAGCAGCGCCACGGAGGCGCTGATGACGGCCGTGACGAGCACGAACTTCGGCGCGAGCCCGAGCCCGCGCAGGAAGGAGACGGGGAGCGCGGTGGCTGGCTTCAAGGGAGGACTCCAGGGGTGGCGTCCTCAAGCGGCCAACGGTCGGCCAGGTGACGCCAGGAACAACGCAGGCGACTGCGGTTCGTAGGTGGGAAACGGCTCACCGGGGCCCCCCCTCCGGGCCACGGGCAGGACGGAACGACGGACGCTGACAGCTCTGCAGGATGAGGTCCGCCACCAGCGCCAGGGGCGTGCCGCCGTCGGTGGCCTTCAACTCCACGGCGGCGCGAGGCATGCCGTAGACGACGCTGGACGCCTCGTCCTGCGCCAGGGTGACGCCTCCGGCCTGACGGATGGCCAGCAGGCCCCGCGCGCCGTCCTCACCCATGCCGGTGAGCACACCGCCGCCGCTGCGCCGGCCGTACGCCATGGCCAGCGAGCTCAAGAGCACGTCCCCGTTGGGACACGGCCCGCCGGTGCTGCGCTGCAGGCGCGCCAGGCCCACGCTGTCCACCAGCAGGTCGTGGCCATCCAGCGGGAAGTACACGCGGCCCGGCTCCAGCCGCTCGCCGTCGCGCGCCACGCCCACCTGGAGCTCGCACACCTGGGACAGCCAGCGCACCATGCCCTGCGTGAAGCCCACGGTGATGTGCTGCGCGACGAGCATGGGCACCGGCAGGTCGCGGGGCAGCTTGGACAGCACCTCCGCCAGCGCGGGAGGCCCACCGGTGGACGCGACGATGCCGAACACGTCCACCCGCGTCCCGCTGGGCATGGGCGGCGGCGCCACGACGCGCGGACGGCGGGAGATGACCGGCACCTCCGCCATCAGGCACACGGAGTGGGCCAGGTCCCGGCCCCAGCGGCGCAGCTCCTCCGCGTTGGTGACGTTGGGCTTGCCGATGAGCTCCAGCGCTCCGGCGCTCATGGCTTGAAAGCCCAGGTCCACGCCACGCTGCTCCGCCACGGCGCTCACCACCAGGATGCGCGCGGGGGCCTGGGACATGATGTGCCCGATGGCCGCCGGACCATCCAGGCCGGGCAGCAACAGGTCCATGGTGATGACGTCCGGGCGCAGCAGGCGCGCCAGCTGCACGGCGCGGTTGCCGTCCCCCGCCCGGCCCACCACTTCAATGCGCGGCTCCTCCGTGAGCAGCGCGGTGAGGGTGTTGGCCATGGTGGGAGAGTCATCCACCACGAGCACGCGAATGGGCTTCTTCGAGCTCACGCGCGGCTCCCCCTGCGGCTCATCACGTCCAGAACCTCCGCGAGCAGGCGGCCCGCGGCGCACTCGCGCTTGCTGAGGAAGCCGTCCGCTCCTGATGCCAGGCCCCGCTCGCGCGCCACGGTGGTGTCGTGCGCGGAGACCAGGATGACGGGCAGCGTGTGCGTGTCCTTGCGCTCGCGAAGCCGTGCGATGAGCTCGATGCCGTCCATCTCTTCCATGTCCAGGTCGCAGATGACGACGTCGTAGGTGTCCGCCTGCAGCCGCTCCAGCGCCCGCGCCCCGCTGGCCGCCAGGTGCACCTGGAAGCCGCCGGCCTCCAGCATCGCCCGGTGCAGCGCGCGCGCGGTGAGCGAGTCATCCACCACCAGCGCCCGCCGGCTCACCGCGGACACCGTCACCTTCTCCGAATCCGACACCACCCAGTCCGGCCGGAGGATGAGCAGCAACTCCCCCCGGCTGAGCGTCGCCGCGCCCTGCCAGGCCGCCACGTCGCGCACCTCCGACGGCAGCGGGCGGATGACCAGGTCCCGGTCCCCCACCACCGCGTCCACGCCCAGCGCCACGCGCTTGCCGCCGCTCTGCACGATGAGCAGCGGCTGTCCTTCCGTGGGCGGAGACGACGCGCGCAGCCCCAGCCGCGCGCCCAGGTCCACCACCGGCAACAGCTGCCCCTGGTGTTCCAGGTGCGTGCGGCGCTTGCCCACGCGAAGCATGTCCGGGCGCGCCAGCTGCGTGGACTCCACCGCCAGCATGGGCAGGCCCACGAACTGCTCCAGCGCGCGCACCATCAGCACCGGGGAGCTGCCCAGGTCCACCGGCAGGGTCAGCACGAAGCGCGTGCCCTGCCCGCGCGTGCTGGACACCTCGATGCGGCCCTGCAGCGACTCCACCGTGGCGCGCACCGCGTCCAGGCCCACGCCGCGCCCGGAGGTGTCCGTCACGTCCGAGCGCGTGCTGAAGCCCTCGCGGAAGATGAGCTCGCGCACCTGGTTGTCGTTGAGCCGCGCCACCTCTTCCGCCGTGACGAGCCCGCGCTTCTCCGCGGCCTTGCGCACCTGGGCCAGGTCGATGCCGCGCCCGTCGTCGCTCGCCTCCAGGTACAGGAGGTTGCCCTGCTGCTCCACGCGCAGCGTGAGCGCGCCCTCGTGGTGCTTGCCGGCCTTCTCGCGCTCGGCGGGCATCTCCAGGCCGTGGTCCACGGCGTTGCGCAGGATGTGCACGAGCGCGCCCTGGAGCTTCTCCAGCAGGCGCCGGTCCAGCGACACCTCCGCGCCCACCACCGACAGCCGCGCTTCCTTCCCCAGCTGGCGCGACAGGTCGCGCACCATGCGCTGCAACGGGTCCAGGATGGTGCGCGTGGGGCGCGTGGTGATGGCCTTGAGGCCGTCCTCCAGCGCGTCCACGACGTCGCTCGTCTCCTCGCCGTCGGTGCGCAGGGAGCGGCCCGTACCGGACAACAGCGTGCGCGCCTCCGCGGTCTCCGCCAGCAGGCCCTGCTTCGCGAGCAGCGTGGACACCCGCTCCAGCTCCCGGCTGCGCTCCTCCACCCGCAGGCGAACCTCGCGCAGGCGCTCCACCTCGCGCATCAGCGACGTCACCTGGTTCGCGCTCACGCGCCACCCGGCGTCGGAGGACTCCCCCGCGGGCTCCGGCGATGACAGCGCTTCGGCCGGGACAGGCGGGGTGCCGGCCGCGGAGGGCGGGCCACCGGCCACGACAGGCTGCGCTTGAGCGAAGGCGCCCCCCGGCAGCACCGCGGCCTCCTCCGGGGGCGGCGCGGCGGCGACCAGCTGGGCCAGCGCGGCGGCGGGGTTCGGCAGGTCGTCCCCGCGTCCGTCCGCGTGCGCCTGGGCGCGCAGCATGAAGAGGTCCAGCCCGTGCAGCAGCACGTCCACCACCGGGCGAGGCATCTTCTGCGTGTGCGCCTTGAGCGGCGCCAGCGCGTCCTCCAGCTTGTGGGCGATGTCGCCCAGGTCCTGGAGCCCCAGCGACGAGGCGCTGCCCTTCAGCGTGTGCAGGTGCCGGCCCAGCCGCGTGTAGATTTTCGCGAGCGCGTCGTTCTCCAGCCCCTCGCGCTCCAGCTCCAGCAGGTCCATGGTGACCTTCTGGATGACCTCCTGGGCCTCCACCGCGAAGCCCGCCACCAGCGGCTGCAGCATCGGATCAACGGGCATGGCGCACTCCCCCGTCGGACCGGCCGAACAGGCGCTTCGGGTCGATGAGGTGGATGAGCTGCCGGTCGTGGGTGAAGACCTCCACCACCGGCCCCTCCGCCCGGGCGCGCGCGGCCTCCACGGACGCGAGCGACAACGTCGTGGGGCGCGGAATCGCCTCGCAGTCGAGCGCGCACAGCTCGCCGTCGCCCCGGTCCACCACCAGCAGCACGGCCGGGTCCTGCCGCCACCCGTGGCCGCCCAGCAGCGACGCCAGGCTCAGCGCGGACAGCACCTGGCCCTGGAAGCGCAGCACGCCAATCACCGCGGGCGCGGACAGCGGCACCGGCGTCACCATGCGCAGGGGCAGCGCGGCGCGCAGCGACTCCAGCGGCAGCGCGTAGCGCTCCTCGCCCAGCGGGAACTCGGCGATCCAATGGACCGCCTCCTCCACCGTCGACTCGCCCTGCTCGCGCAGGCGCGCGGCCCGGCGTGCGAGCAGGTCCCGCGTCTCCGACTCCAGGGTCTCGTCCACCACCAGCGGCGTCCCCTTCATTCCAGCGCCCCCAGATTCAGGTAGGCGTCAGCGGACGCCAGATAGAAGCGCGCGGGCAGCGCCTCCGGTCCATCCACCAGCGTGTCCGGTGGCAACTGCCCCGCCCGCGTGCGCAACGCGCGCATCAGCGGGAAGGCCGCGTCACGGGCTCCCGCGCGCTCGCGCAGGAGCGCCAGCTCCAGGAGGCCCGGCAGGTAGTCCGGCGCCTGCTTCACGAGCAGCTCCAGCACCGCCGTCGCCCCGGCCACGTTGCCCTCTTCAATCCGCTCCAGCGCCTGCAGGTGCATCCGCGAGGGCGAGGGCGGAGGGACGGGCGGCGGCGTGGGCGAGACCGGCATGGGCGCGGACAGCCGACGGGGCGCGGGCGTCATGCGCGGCGCGAGCACGGGCTGCGCCACGGGCAATTGCGCGAAGGTGCGCTCCTCCGGGCGGGGCTTGCGGAAGGCCTGCAGCTCCGGAGGCCCCTCGCGCGTGAGCCCCGGCGGCGTGCGGTCCACCTCCACCGTGCCCAGGAACATGAGGCCCCCCGGCACCAGCGCCCGCGCCAGGTGGACGATGGCCGCGTCGCGCGCGGACGGAGAGAAGTACGTGAGCACGTTGCGGCAGAGGATGAAGTCGAAATGCCCGAAGCGCTCCGGCAGGGGCGCCAGCAGGTTCGCCGGCGCGAAGCGCGTCACCTTGCGCACCTCCGGGAGGATGGACACCTGCCGCCCGTTGTGGAGCTCGTAGACGGGGTGCAGCGCGGGGGCGGACTCGCGCCGGGACCACGCGCCGTAGGTGCCGCGCCGCGCGGCCTCCAGGCTGGCCTCGTGCAGGTCCGTGCCCACCACCTCCACCGGCATCCCCGGGGGCGCGCACGCCAGCAGGCACGCGCCCAGCGAATAGGCTTCCTCGCCGGTGGCGCACCCGGCGCTCCAGCCGCGCAGGTGCATGGCACCGTGGCGCAGCGCCGTCGGAATGCCCTCATGGGTGATGTAGCGGAAGTGCTCCGGCTGGCGGAAGAAGTACGTCTCCCCCACCAGGACCGCGCGCACCAGCGTGTAGGCCAGCGGCGAGCCCAGCTGCTGCAATTCGCTCAGGACCTCCGTGGGCACGCGCCCCCGGGCCAGCTCCGCCCGCAGCACGCGCTCCACCGCCTCCTGGGCGATGGCGTCGTCCCGGAAGCCGGTGGTGTCCGCCACCACTTCCCGGGCACGGGCCAGAAGCCTCGGGTCGAGCCCCGCACTCATGCGCTCCGCTCTTCCTCCACCGGCGCGAGCAGCGCGGGCAGGTCGCGCAGGAGTCCCCGCGTGATGAACACCTTCGGATCCAGGATGGGCAGCGCGCGGCCACCCGTGCGCAGCATGCCCACGAGCCCTTCCTGCAGCAGGCCGTGCTCGGCGCCGCCCACCTTCTCGCGCCGGTCGATGTCGCTCGCCTGGAACTCCTCCGGGTCCTTCACGGTGTCCACGGTGAGCGCCAGCGACACGCCCTCCGTTTCAATGACCACCAGCATCCGCTCCGCGATGGACACCTTGTGCTGCACGCCCAGCCGCAGCGCCACGTCCAGCACGCACACCGCCTGGCCGCGCAGCTCCACGTACTCGCGCAGGTACGACGGCCCCGTGGGCAGCGGCCGCGTCAGGGGCTGCAGCAGGACCTCCTTCACGGAGTCCAGCGGCACGGCGAACTCGCGCTCGCCCACGTTGAGCCGGAGGATCAGCATGGCCCCGGAGCGCGAGCGCCGGCGCGCGTTCTCCAGCGCCTCGCCCACGCGCAAGAGCAGCTCGTCCGCGCGGAAGGGCTTGGCCAGGAA
Organism: Corallococcus sp. AB018; assembly: GCF_003986945.1. Lineage (NCBI taxonomy): Bacteria > Pseudomonadati > Myxococcota > Myxococcia > Myxococcales > Myxococcaceae > Corallococcus > Corallococcus sp. AB018. The sequence goes on from NZ_RAWR01000146.1 coordinate 15,627, forward strand.
CGCCTCCGCGCCCTGCCCCAGGCACGCCTCCGCGCGCTGCTTCTCCGATGAGATGATGATGACCGGAATGTCCGCCGTGCCCGAGTCCGCCTTCATCCGCTGGAGCACCTCGTCCCCGTCCATCTCCGGCATGGACAGGTCCAAGAGCACCGCCGCCGGGTGCAGCCGCCCCACCTTGTCCAGCGCCTCACGGCCATTGCTGGCCGTGTGGATGGTGTAGTGCCCGGAGAGGATGGCCCGCTCCAACGCCAGGATGGCGTCGCTGTCATCCACCAGCAGCAGGGTCGGCAGACTCACGGGTTCAGCCCCCGCTCAGGAACTGACGCACCGTCTTGGTCAGCTCGTCATGCGACACCGGTTTCTGGATGAAGGCGTTGGCCCCCGCCGCCGAACCGCGCTGGCGCAGGTCCTCTCCCTTCTCCGCCGTCAAGAGGATGACCGGCACCTTCTGCACCTGCGGCTGCGCGCTGGCGCGAACCTCCTTCACGAAGGTGATGCCATCCATGTTCGGCATGTTGATGTCGGCGATCACCACGCTCACCGGCACCAACCGCAAGAGCTGCAACGCGCGCTGCGCGTCCTCCGCCTCCACGATGCTGACCTTGAGGTTCATCAGGTAGATCTTGAGGATGTTGCGGACGGTCGGACTGTCGTCCACCAGCAAGACGTTGGTGCTCACTGTGCCACGGCTCCTCGCGCAGGCTCCGCGGATTGCGGGATGCGCCTGCGCTGCATGGGTGATCCTACCGTGAGCGCTCCGACGGGCGGAAGCGGGGGGCTCCCGTCCGCCGGGAAGCCTGGCAGGCGTTTGTCTGGACTTTCCAGAAAGGTGGGTTGGATTCAGCCTTCTTTCGGCGTGGGGGTCGCGGAGACCCCTTCGGCCGGTGCTTCCACCGTCTCCACTGGGGGTGCGCCTACCGCGTGGTAGCCGCCGTCGACGTGAATCATCTCGCCGGTGGTGGAGGACAGCCAATCGGACAGAAGTGCACAGGCCGTCTTGGCCACGTGGTCGTGGCTGTCCTTGTCGCTCCAGCCCAGCGGCGCCTGCTTGCCCCAGTACTGCGCCAGCGCCTTGAAGCCCGGGATGCCCTTGGCCGCGATGGTGGCGAGCGGCCCCGCGGCGAGCGCGTTCACGCGGATGCCCTTGGGCCCCAGGTCGCGCGCCAGGTAGCGCACCGTGGCCTCCATGGCCGCCTTGCACACACCCATCCAGTCATAGATGGGCCACGCCTGCCGGTTGTCGAAGTCCAGCGCCACGATGGAGCCGCCCTGCGTCATCAGCGGCACGCACGCCACCGCCAGCTCCTTCACGGAGAAGGTGGAGATGCGGAACGCGGTCTGCGCGCTCTCCCACGGCGTGTTGAGGAAGTTGCCGCCCAGCGCGTCCTCGGGCGCGTACGCGATGGCGTGCAGCACGCCGTCCACGCGGCCCCATTTCTGCCGCAGCGCCTCTGTCAGCGCCGGAAAGTGCGCCGGGTTCGTCACGTCCAGCTCCAGCACCTCCGTGCCGGGCTTGAGCCGCTTCGCGCTGCGCTCGGTGAGGGACTTGGCCCGGCCAAAGCCGGTGAGGATGACCTCCGCGCCCTGCGCGATCGCATGCTCCGCGACGCCAAAGGCCAGGGACTGCGGGGTGAGCACGCCGGTGATGAGCAGCTTCTTGCCCTGAAGGAGCATGTCGGTACGTTCTCGGAAAAAGTGGGTGGAAAGCGGGGGGCGAGTGCTTACCACTCCTGAACCGCCATGGGGGCCCCCGGACCCCGTGTCTCATGTGCCTCGGATGTACGTCTGTTCAGCATGCCAGGGGTCCTGGCGTCTCCTTTGAGCTCATCCCAGCAGAGGGAATCCAGTGCTCGGTGAAGCTGCGCTCACGCGGGGCATGACTCCATCTGCTCCCTGGAGTGAAGCCGGGCAGCCGGCCATGACGCGGTTCAACAAACTGAGGCGAAAACCCCCCAACGCGTCCCCCATCCAGTAAAAGACCCCCGCCATGGCGAATTTCCAGGACAGTTTCCTCTCTGGTGGAAACATCGACTTCATCGAGGGGCTCTACTCGCGCTTCCTCGAGGATCCGGGCAGCGTGGACGCGAGCTGGCGCGAGGTGTTCGAGCGCAACAACGGCACGGGCCGCCCCATCTTCAACACGAAGTTGCTGGAGGCGCCGACACCCGCCGCACCGGAGGCCAAGGGCAAGGGTAAGGGCAAGGCGAACGACGCCGCCGTGCAGGCCGCCGCCGCGCCGCAGGCTCCGGCCGCTCCGGCGCAGGACATCGGGCTGCAGTCGAAGGTGGATCAGGCCATCACCGCCTTCCGCCTGCGCGGCCACCTGCGCGCGCACCTGGATCCGCTGGAGCGTCCGCGCCCGCAGCTGGGCCACGTGGCGGACGTGGCGCTGATGGATGAGAACCACTTCACGCCGAAGGAGATGGAGCAGGCGGTGGAGTGCAACGGCGTCTTCCCGCAGCAGCGCGTGCGCCTGGCGGAGCTCGTCACGCGCCTGCGCCGCACGTACTCCAGCTCCATCGGCGTGGAGTTCATGCAGATGCTCGACAGCGAGCGTCGCCGCTGGCTCATGAAGCGCATGGAGCACAGCGAGAACCGCACGCCGTTCACCGTGGACGAGCAGCGGCACATCCTCACCAAGCTGTCGTACGCGGAGGGCTTCGAGCACTTCCTGCACACGAAGTACGTGGGCGCCAAGCGCTTCAGCCTGGACGGCGGCGAGTCGCTCATCCCCATGCTGGACGCGCTGCTGGAAGTGGGCAGCGACATGGGCCTGAAGGAGCTGGTCATCGGCATGGCCCACCGCGGCCGCCTCAACGTGCTGACCAACATCCTGGGCAAGAAGCCGGATCAGATCTTCAGCGAGTTCGACGGCCCCAAGGACCCCAAGGCGTACCTGGGCCGCGGCGACGTGAAGTACCACATGGGTTTCTCGTCGGACCACGCCACGCGCTCGGGCAAGAACGTGCACCTGTCGCTGGCCTTCAACCCCAGCCACCTGGAGTGCGTGGGCCCCGTGGTGGAGGGCCGCGTGCGCGCCAAGCAGGACCGCGGCGGGGACACCGAGCGCACCGGCGTGGTGCCGCTGCTCATCCACGGCGACGCGGCCTTCATCGGACAGGGAATCACGTCGGAGACGCTGAACTTCTCCGGCCTCAAGGGCTACACCACGGGCGGCACGGTCCACATCGTCATCAACAACCAGGTGGGCTTCACCACCGACCCGTCGGACTCGCGCACCAGCATCTACTCCACCGCCATCGCGCAGATGCTGGACATCCCGGTGTTCCACGTGAACGGGGATGACCCGGAGGCGTGCGTCCACGCGGCGCGCCTGGCGGCCGAGTACCGCCAGACGTTCAAGAGCGACGTGGTCATCGACCTCATCTGCTACCGCCGCTACGGCCACAACGAAGGCGACGACCCGTCCTTCACCCAGCCGGCGATGTACGACCTCATCCGCAAGCACCCGCCGGTGCGCGCGCTGTACGCGAAGACGCTGGCGGAAGGTGGCCGCATCACCACGGAGGAGTCGGACGCGCTCAAGCAGCGATGCTTCCAGGACTTCGACGCGGCGCTCACCCGCGCCCGCCAGGAGAGCCAGTTCAAGGAGCCCAACGCGCTGGAGGGCCTGTGGAAGACCTACAAGGGCGGCCTCCTGAAGAACGCGCCCCAGGTGTCCACTGCGGTGGCCAAGCCCACCCTGCGTGACGCGCTCCAGAAGCTGGCCAGCGCGCCGGAGGGCTTCAACGTGCACCGCGACGTGGAGCGCACGGTGCTCAAGAAGCGCCAGGGCATGCTGGAGAGCGAGGAGCTCCAGTGGAGCGAGGGCGAGTCGCTGGCGTACGCGACCATCCTGGCGGAGGGCTACAGCATCCGCCTGTCCGGCCAGGACAGCGAGCGCGGCACCTTCAGCCACCGCCACGCGGTGCTGCACGACACGCAGACGGGCGAGGAGTTCACGCCCCTGCGCCAGTTCGCCTCCGGCAAGGCGACCTTCAACGTCTGGAACAGCCCGCTGTCGGAGATGGGCGTGCTGGGCTTCGACTACGGCTACAGCCTGGACGTGCCGGACGGCCTCACCCTGTGGGAGGCCCAGTTCGGTGACTTCGCCAACGGCGCGCAGATCATCATCGACCAGTTCATCGCCGCGGCGGAGAGCAAGTGGCGCCGGCTCTCCGGCATCACGCTGCTCTTGCCGCACGGCTACGAAGGCCAGGGACCGGAGCACTCCAGCGCGCGCCTGGAGCGCTTCCTGGACCTGTGCGCGGAGGACAACCTCCAGGTCTGCTACCCCACCACGCCCGCGCAGATCTTCCACCTGCTGCGCCGCCAGGTGCTGCGCCCGGTGCGCAAGCCGCTGGTCATCATGTCGCCCAAGAGCCTCCTGCGCCGTCCGGAGGCCACCAGCCGCATGGACGACCTGGCCACGGGCGCGTTCCAGGAAGTGATTCTGGACGCGAAGGCGGACGCCGCGAAGGTGAAGCGGCTGCTGCTGTGCAGCGGCAAGGTCTACTACGACCTGGCCAAGGCCCGGGACGAGCGCAAGGACGACTCCATCGCCATCGTGCGCGTGGAGCAGCTCTACCCGTTCCCGCAGGACGAGCTTTCGAACCTGGTGGCGAAGCTGCCGGCGCTCCAGGAGCTGTACTGGGTGCAGGAGGAGCCGCGCAACGCGGGTGGCTGGCACTTCATGTTCCCGCGCCTGCACGACCTCCTCTCCGGCCGTTCTCAGCAGCAGACGGTGAAGCTGGGCTACATCGGGCGCGCCGAGGCAGCCAGCCCCGCCACCGGTTTCACGAAGACGCACGATTACGAGCAGCAGCTCATCATCGAAGAAGCCATCCTCCGAGGACCCCAGAATGGCCGTTGAACTGAAAGTCCCTCCGCTCGGCGAATCCATCACCGAGGCTGTCGTCGGCAAGTGGAACAAGAAGCAGGGTGAGTCTGTCACCGCGGACGAACCGCTCGTCGTGCTGGAGACCGACAAGGTCACCATCGACGTGCCGGCTCCCGCCGCGGGCAGCGTCGCGTCCATCGCCTTCAAGGAGGGCGACAAGGTCCGCGTGGGCGACGTGCTGGGCACCATCGAGGCCGGTGCCGGCGCCGCCGCTTCTCCCGCCGTGGCCGCCGCCACGCCCGCGCCCGCCCAGGCCGCGGCGCCCGTGTCCACGCCCGCCGCTCCGGCCGGCAGCGACACGCGCATCACCCCCACCGCCAGGAAGATGGCGGAGGAGAACCGGGTGGACGTGGGCCAGCTGAAGGGCTCCGGCACCGGTGGCCGCATCATGAAGGAGGACGTGCAGGGTCAGCTGAACCGCCCGTCCGCGCCTCCGGCTCCCGCCGCGCCGTCCGGTCCCCGCCCCAACGCCGCGCGCGAGGAGCGCGTGCGCATGACGCCGCTGCGCAAGCGCGTCGCTGAACGCCTGCTCCAGGCGCAGTCCAACGCCGCCCTGCTCACCACCTTCAACGAGGTGGACATGGGCGAGGTGATGGCGCTCCGCAAGAAGTACAACGACAAGTTCCAGGCGAAGCACGGGGTGAAGCTCGGGTTCATGAGCTTCTTCATCCGCGCGTCCGTGGAGGCCCTCAAGGCGTTCCCGCAGATCAACGCGGAGATCGACGGCGAGGACGTCATCTTCAAGCACTACTACGACATCGGCGTGGCCGTGAGCGGCAGCCGTGGCCTGGTGGTGCCGGTGGTGCGTGACGCGGACAAGCTGTCGCTCGCGGACCTGGAGAAGACGGTCGGTGACTACGGCGGCCGTGCGCGCAACGACAAGCTCACGATGGCCGACCTCACGGGCGGCACGTTCACCATCACCAACGGCGGCATCTTCGGCTCCATGCTGTCCACGCCCATCCTGAACCCGCCGCAGACGGGCATCCTGGGCATGCACAACATCGTGGAGCGCCCCGTGGCCCGCGACGGCCAGGTGGTCATCCGGCCCATCATGTACATCGCCCTCACGTACGACCACCGCCTGGTGGACGGCCGGGAAGCAGTGCAGTTCCTGGTGCGCGTGAAGGAGTGCATCGAGGACCCCGAGCGCCTGCTGCTCGACATCTGACTTACTCCCCCGCACATGACGCCGCGGGGGCTCAAGTCGGGCAATCCCGGAGGGCCGGCTGGACTTCCAGTCGGCCCTTTCACTACAAATAGCTCTGTCTCCCCGGTCGTCGGGCAGAACGGGCGGCCTTCCCCACGGCTGCCCTGCAAACGCAAGGAAGCGCAATGGCAACTGGTACCGTGAAGTGGTTCAACGACGCGAAGGGCTTCGGCTTCATCACCCAGGACGGCGGGGGCGAGGACGTGTTCTGCCACCACACCGCCATCAACATGGATGGGTTCCGCACCCTGGCCGAGGGCCAGAAGGTGGAGTTCGAAGTCACCAAGGGCCCGAAGGGCCTGCAGGCGCAGAACGTCCGCGCGGCGTGAAGTGACGCGTCTCAGCCATTCCTCACGGACTGGTTGAAGCAACAGAGGCCCGGTCCCTTGAGGGAACCGGGCCTCTGCCTTTTCAGGGCATTGCGCCGCGCTCAGGCCTACTTCTTCAGGTTCTGCTCGAAGTGGGAGATGACGCGCTCGTACTGGCGCTCGGTGATGAGCGGATCCGGCACCATGTGCGTGAGGCCGGACAGGGGCAGCAGCTGGTGCGGCTTGCCCGCGCGGAAGAGCGCGTCCGACAGCTTCAGCGTGTGGAAGAAGTACACGTTGTCATCCGCGGTGCCGTGGATGAGCAGCAGCGCGCCAATGGGGCTGTCCTTCTTCGCGTACGTCAGCAGGCTGCTGACCTCGTAGGCCTGGGGCGTCTGTTCCGGCAGGCCCAGGTAGCGCTCGGTGTAGTGCGTGTCGTAGTCGCGCCAGTCCACCACCGGGGCGCCGGACACCGCGGCCTTGAAGAAGTCCGGGCGCTTCAGCGCGGCCAGCGCCGCCATGTAGCCGCCGAAGCTCCAGCCGGTGATGCCCACGCGGCTCAGGTCCATCTCCGGCACTTCCTTCGCCAGCGCCTGCACCGCCTCAATCTGATCATCCAGGGTGATGGTGGCGAAGTCGTTCTTCACCGCGCGGTTCCACTCGGAGGTGCGCAGCGGCGTGCCGCGGCCGTCCACCTTCACCACCAGGAAGCCGTGGTCCGCGAACCACTGGCTGAGCAGGTGCGCGGCCATGGACTGGTGCACCACGGTGACGGTGGGCCCCGCGTAGACCTCCACGATGACGGGCAGCTTCTGGCCGGGCTTGAAGTCGCGCGGCTTCACCAGCGAGGTCCAGAACTTCTTCGGGCCCACCTGGCGGATTTCGAAGTTCGGCGTGAAGGAAGGCTCCTGCGCCACCTCCGGCAGCTCGCCCAGCTTCGTGCCGTCGCCCTTGAGCACCACGGTGCGCGGCATGGCCTTGGGCCCTTGAGTGTTGAGGACGACCAAGCCTCCGTTCTTGGAGACGAGCCCGTTCTCCACGGCCGGGCCGGTGGTGCCCGTGGCCACCTGCTCCGGGGCGCCGCCGGACTTCACGCGCCACAGGTGGCTTTCGGTGGGGTTGGGGCCGCCAGTGAAGAAGAGCGTCTTGTCCGCCTGGACGAAGCGGGACAGGTTGCGGAAGCCCGCGTCCGGCTTCACCACGGAGCGGTCCAGCTCACCCGTCGCCTTGCGCAGCTCCACCTCCGGGCCGCCGTTGCGCTCGGTGTACCAGAGGAAGCCCGAGCCATCCTCCAGCCACAGCGGGAAGTCCTGGGCCAGCTCCACCCAGGCGTTGTCCTTCTCCGTGAGGAGGACGCGCGTCTTGCCCGTGGCGGGGTCCACCGCCAGCACCTGCTCCTCCGTCTGGAGGCGGTTCTGCACGACAATCGTGAGCGGCCCGCCCTTGTCCCACTTCACCGTGGCCAGGTACGGGTACTTCTGCGCATCCCACTGCGCCCACACCGTCTTGCCGCCGGTGACGGGGGTGACGCCCAGGCGCACCTTCGCGTTCGCCTTGCCGGGACGCGGGTACGGGAAGATCTCCCCGCCCTTCTCCGGGTGCATCACGTCCACGATGGTGAGCTTCTCCACGTCCGCCGTGTCGGACTCCGTGTACGCGATGGACTTCGCGTCCGGGCTCCACCAGTAGCCGGAGAAGCGGCTCATCTCCTCCTGCGCCACGAACTCCGCCAGGCCGTGCGTCTTCTGCGCGGTGCCGCCCTGCGTGACGCGCTTCTCTTGATTGGCCGCGATGTCCACCCGGTACACGTCGTGCTCACGGACGTACGCCACCTGCTTGCCGTCCGGCGACAAGCGAGGGTCGATGACGCCGGGGCCCGTCTTCAGCTCCGTGGACTTCCCCGTCGCGCGGTCCACCACGTAGAGCCGGCCGGAGAGGGGCACCAGCAGCTGGGTGCCGTCCTCTGAGAGGCTGTAGGAGGTGAAGCCCCGGGCGCTGACGCGCATGCGCTCGCGGCGGGCCTTCTCCTCGGGGGTCAGCGTCTCCTCGGTGCCCTTGAGCAGGGCCTCCGGCGTGAGCAGCTCACGCGCCTGGCCGCCGGCCACGTCGAACGCGTAGAGCATCTGCACGTTGGAGGTGGGGGACGTGCGCAGGAAGAGGACGGACTTCTCGTCCGGGGTGATGCGCGTACCCACCGGGCGGCCGCTCTGGAAGCGGCGCGTCTCGGCGTACTGGCGCAGGAAGGTGTCCGGCTGCTTTTGCGAAGGGGCCATGGCGGAGGGTTTGCGCTCCTGGGCGATGGAGGGAGCGCTGCTCATGAGGAGAAGCGCGGCGGCGGTAAGGACCTGACGCATGCGTAGCTGAATCCCCGCGCGGGGCGGGGCTCCTTTCGCGGGAAGGTGCGGGCAAGCCTACACTCCGGCCGCCGCGCGGCCCTCCCAACGTCCGGCCATGGAGAGGATTCCCACCGGAAGCGGACGACGCCCCGCGGCACCTGGACCTTTCGGACAGGTGCCGGGCGGGGCCTTCCGCTACTTCAGGTTCTGCTGGAAGTGGGTGATGACCCGTTCGTACTGGCGCTCCGTGACGAGCGGGTCCGCCATCATGTGCGTGAGGCCGGACAGGGGCAGCAGCTGGTGCGGCTTGCCCGCACGAAACAGCGCGTCCGACAGCTTCAGCGCGTGGAAGAAGTACACGTTGTCGTCCGCGGTGCCGTGAATCACCAGCAGCGCGCCGATGGGCCCTTCCTTCTTCGCGTACGTCAGCAGGCTGCTGACCTCATAGGCCTGGGGGCTTTCTTCCGGAAGGCCCAGGTAGCGTTCGGTCGCGTGCGTGTCGTAGTCGCGCCAGTCCGTCACCGGCGCGCCCGCGACGCCGGCCTTGAAGAAGTCCGGGCGCTTCATCACGGCCAGCGCCGCCATGTAGCCGCCGAAGCTCCAGCCGGTGATGCCCACGCGGCCCAGGTCCATCTCCGGCACCTCCTTCGCCAGGGCCTGCACGGCTTCAATCTGATCATCCAGGGTGACGGTGGCGAAGTCGTGCTTCACCGCGCGGTTCCATTCCGCGGTGCGCAGCGGGGTGCCGCGGCCGTCCACCCGCACCACGAGGAAGCCCTGATCCGCCATCCACTGGTCCATCAGGTGCAGGGCCATGGACTGGTGCACCACGGTGACGATGGCGCCGCCGTAGATGTCCACGATGACGGGCAGCTTCTGGCCAGGCTTGAAGTCGCGCGGCTTCACCAGCGAGGTCCAGAACTTCCGTGAGCCCACCTGGCGCACCTCGAAGTTCGGCGTGAAGGGAGGCTCCTGGGCGATGGAGGGCAGCTCGCCAGGCTTCGTGCCGTCGCCCTTGAGCACCACCATGCGCGGCATGCTCCTGGGGCCCTGGGTGTTGAGGACGGTCAGGCCACCGCTCTTGGAGACGAGCCCATACTCCACTGCGGGGCCGGGGGTGCCCGTGGCCACCCGCTCCGGAGCGCCGCCGGACTTCACGCGCCACAGGTGACTCTGCGTGGGGTTCGGGTCGCCGGTGAAGAAGAGCGTCCGGTCCGCCTGCACGAAGTGGGTGAGGCTCCGGAAGCCGGCGCCCGGCTTCACCACGGAGTGGGCCAGCTCACCGTTGGCCTTGCGCAGCTCCACCTCCGAAGCGCCGTTGCGGTCGGTGTACCAGAGGAAGCCCGAGCCATCCTCCATCCACAGCGGGAACTCCTGGTGCAGGTCGATCCACGCCGAATCCCGCTCCGTGAGGAGCACGCGCGTCCTGCCCGTGACGGGGTCCACCGACAGCACCTGCTCCTCCGTCTGGAGGCGGTTCTGCACGACGAGGGTGAGCGGCCCGCCCTTGTCCCACTTCACCGTGGCCAGGTAGGGATACTTCCGCGCGTCCCACTGCGCCCACACCGTCTTGCCGCCGGTGACGGGCGTGACGCCCAGGCGCACCTTCGCGTTCGCCTTGCCCGCGCGTGGATAGGGGAAGGAGGCACCGGGCTGCTCCGGGTGCATCACGTCCACGACGGTGAGCTTCTCCACGTCAGAGGTGTCGGACTCCGCGTAGGCAATGAACTTCGCGTCCGGGCTCCACCAGTAGCCGGAGAAGCGGCCCATCTCCTCCTGCGCCACGAACTCCGCCAGGCCGTGCGTCTTCTGCTCCGTGCCGCCCTGCGTGACGCGCTTCTCCTGGTTGGTGGCCAGGTCCACCCGGTACACGTCGTGCTCACGCACGTACGCCACCTGCCTGCCGTCCGGGGACAGGCGCGGGTCGATGACACCGGGGCCCGTCTTCAGCTCCGTGGGCTTCCCCGTCGCGCGGTCCACCACGTAGAGCCGGCCGGAGAGGGGCACCAGCAGCTGGGTGCCGTCCTCGGAGAGGCTGTAGGAGGTGAAACCCCGGGCGCTCACGCGCATGCGCTCGCGGCGCGCCTTCTCCTCGGGAGACAGCGTCTCCTCCGCGCCCTTGAGCAGGGCTTCGGGGGTGAGCAGTTCCCGCGTCTGCCCGCTGGCCACGTCGAACGCGTAGAGCATCCGCACGTTGGACGTGGGGGACGTGCGCAGGAAGAGGACGGACTTCTCGTCCGGGGTGATGCGCGCATTCACGGGCCTCCCGTTCATGAAGCGCCCTGTTTCAGCGTATTGGCGCAGGAAGGACGACGGATCCTGGGCCAGGACGGGCATCCCCAGGAGGAGCAGCGCGACGGTGACGAATGGACGCATGCGTGATTGAACCCCGAGGGACGGGGCTCCTTTCGCGGCAGGATGGACATCCTCTGAACGCCGGAGCCTGGAGGGGATTTCGTCCCGCATGAATTCGAAAAATGACGACGCCCTGCGCCACCTGCGCCTCGCGGGGGTGGTGCGGCTGGGCCTGGGCGGAGGCCGCGGTCCGACGGACGCCTATGTGTTCGACCCGCATCGGCTCGCGCTGCCCGCGTGGGCGTGTGCCCTGGGCGATGAGGGCCCCCCTGCCCTGCTCGTCACGCTGGACCGGCACCTGGACATCGTGGTGCCAGAGCGCCCCGCGGACATGCCGGACCGCTCCGCCGGCCTGCGCGCGCTGGATGAACACGCGCGGTGGAAGCTGGACGTGCGCAACTACGACCACATCCTCGCGGCGATGGAGGCGAACCTCGTGGGCGACGCGTTGATCATCGCGCGCACCCGGCCCCGGGGCTCGTTCGCCGGGGACACCTACGTGGACGCGCGCGGACGCTCGCACCGCATCGTGTCGGTGACGACCGTGGACCGAGCGGCGGAGGCATACCTGCGCCCCGGCCCCACGGACGCGGTGCGGGACGTGCTGGAGGCCGCGTCCACCGTGCTGCTGGACGTGGACCTGGACTGCTTCACCAGCTTGAGCGACGCGGACCCCACCACCGTGCTGCCGTGGCCGAAGGCCATCATCCGCGAGTTCCTCCTGCCGCTCGACTCGGAGCCCTTCTGGGACGCGGTGCTGGGCAAGGCGGTGGCGCTGACGCTCGCGCGCGAGCCCCACCACTGCGGCGGGCTGCTCGCGTCCGGCGAGCTGTTCCGCGACGTGGCGGAGGTCCTCTTCCGCGAGCTGCTGCGCGTCGAGCCTCCCTGAGGGCTCAGGGCGTGAGAAGAAATGAGCCTTCCGACTCGTCGAACCAGCCTTGCGCTATGGCGAGCAGGAGGTTGTGGGCGACGAGTGCGAGCAACCACGCGGCTTCGGCTCGCTTGCGACCTCGTACGT
>NZ_RAWR01000147.1:0-27624 GCF_003986945.1 Corallococcus sp. AB018
GGACAGGGGCCGTCGCGGCGCTCCTGGCTCCGCACCTTCGCGGCGGGGCGTGAAAGCCCGGAAGGACCGGTCCTTCGTACAGCCCCGGACGTACCCGACGTCCCAAGTCCTCCGCCCGGGCTCGGAAGTGGTACAAGCCGCCGTGTGAAAGCTCCCCCGCCTCCCGCTCCCCCCGAAACCCCCACCTTCGAAGCCCTCGGGCTCAAGCCCGAGCTCGTCGAAGCGTTGACGTCGCTCGGCTACGAAGAGCCTACCCCCATCCAGGCCGCCGCGCTCCCGCCGCTGCTGGCCCAGAAGGACCTGCTGGGCATCGCCGCCACGGGCACCGGCAAGACGGCCGCGTTCTCGCTCCCGCTCCTCCAGCACCTGAAGCCCGGCGCCGCCGGACCGCACAGCACCTCCGCGCTGGTGCTCGTGCCCACGCGCGAGCTGGCCATGCAGGTGTCCGAGGCCATCCACCGCTACGGCCAGAAGCTGGGCGTCAGCGTGCTCCCGCTCTACGGCGGCCAGGAGATTGGCCGGCAGCTGCGCGTGCTCAAGCGCGGCGTGGACGTCATCGTCGCCACGCCGGGCCGCGCGCTGGACCACTTGCGCCGCAAGACGATGAAGCTGGACCAGGTGCAGACCGTGGTCCTGGACGAAGCGGACGAGATGCTCGACATGGGCTTCGCGGACGACCTGGAGGCCATCCTCTCCGAGACGCCCGAGAAGCGGCAGACGGCGCTGTTCTCCGCCACCCTGCCCCCGCGCATCGCCAGCATCGCGGAGCGCCACCTTCACCAGCCGGTGCGCGTGCGCATCGAGAAGGAGAAGCTGGAGGCCGGGGAGATGCCGCGCGTCCGGCAGACGGCCTACATCGTCCCGCGCGCGTTCAAGATCGCCACGCTGGGGCGCGTGCTGGACCTGGAGTCCCCCACCGCCGCCATCGTGTTCTGCCGCACGCGCACGGAGGTGGATGAGCTCACCACGTCCCTCAACGGCCGGGGCTGGCGCGCCCACGCCCTGCACGGCGGCATGAGCCAGGAGCAGCGCGACCGCGTCATCAAGCAGTTCAAGTCGCAGGCGGCGGACCTGCTCATCGCCACGGACGTCGCGGCGCGCGGCCTGGACATCCCCCGGCTGACGCACGTGGTGAACTTCGACGTGCCCAACGCACCGGAGGCCTACGTGCACCGCATCGGCCGCACGGGCCGAGCCGGCCGCGAGGGCGTGGCCATCACCCTGCTGGAGCCCCGCGAGCACCGCCTGCTGCGCAACATCGAGCGGCTCACCGGTCAGCGCATCGAGGTCACCGCGGTCCCCACCGTGTCGGACCTGCGCGCGCGCCGGCTGGAGATGATCCGCTCGTCGCTTCGCGAGGCGCTCGTGGGCGGGGAGCTGGACGCGTTCCGCGGCATCGCGGAGGACCTGTCCGGCGAGTTCAGCGTCATGGACGTGGCCGCCGCCGCCATCAAGCTCCTCCAGGAGAAGGAGGACGAGGGCAAGGACTCCGCCGAGCAGGACATTCCCCAGGTGTCGGCGCCGGCGGAGCGGAAGTTCTCGCGCACGGAGCGCTCCGGTCCTCCGGGCAAGTTCGCGGACCGGGACGCCGAGCGCCCGTCGCGAGGCCCCCGCACCGCCGACCGGGGCGAGCGCGGAGAGAGAGCCGAGCGCGGCGAACGGGCTGAGCGCGGCGAACGGGCCGAGCGGGCCCCCGCGCGTCCCCCGCGCGCGCCGGAGTGGAACGTCACTCGCCTGTTCATCGGCGCGGGCCGCACCGCGGGCATGCGGCCGGCGGACCTGGTGGGCGCCATCGCGGGCGAGGCGGGGCTCGACTCCTCGCGCATCGGCGCGATCCACATCGCGGACATGTACTCCATCGTGGAGGTGCCGGAGCCGGAAGCCGCGCGCATCATCTCCGCGTTGAAGGGCTCCACGCTGCGCGGCCGCAAGGTCACCGTGCGCCGCGACACCCGCGACTGACGTCCTTTTCGCGTCACCGGCCACCCGTCACGGGCGGGCCGGTGACGCACGCGTCAGACCGCGTCCGGGTCCAGGTCCCGCGCGCGCCCCAGCAGCAGCGGCGACGCGATCCGGCTCTCCGGGTGCATGCGCAAGAGCGTGTGGATGACGCCGCCCAGCCCCGCCATCAGCCCGGGCGAGAAGGCGTCACGGGCGAGCCCCGCCACCGGCCCCCGCGCCTCCAGGCCGGAGATGAGCTCCGCGTCCAACGTCTCCCGCTCCTGCCCGAGCGGCTCCGAGGACAGCCGCCGCGCCGTCTCCATCAGCTCCCACAATCCCAGGTCGCCGTGACACAGGGTGTGGGTCCAGCCAAAGCCCTCGCGCACGGCCGCGGCCCGGGCCCGCTGGAACAGGTCCTCGTAGCGCGGCAGCCCCGTGCGCGCGAAGAGGTCCGCCGCCGCCAGGCCGATGCCCGTGCTCCCGTGGCACCAGGTCGTCAGCTGATCCGTGGCGTCCGGGCGGCGCAGGTCCGTCCAGTTGCCCACGTCCGGCCGGTAGAGCCCGTCCACGAAGTCGAAGGCGCGTTCGGCCAGGCTGCGCCACCGGCGCCGGTCCGCCGCCGTCCCCGCCGCGCTCAGGCCCAGCCGAGCCAACGCCCAGCCGATGCCCGCCGTGCCGTGCGCGAAGCCGCCGATGGGCTCCGGGAACATCGACGTGGACCACCGCGCGTCCCCCGCCACGCTCCGCGCCGTGTCCTCCAGCCGCTGCCCCGCGTGCGCCGCGATGTCCAGCCACTTCGATTCGCCCGTCTGGTCCACCAGGTTGAGCAGCGGGACGATGACGCCCGCCACGCCGCCCAGCACCTCCAGCAGTCCGTCCGCATCCAGCACCTGGGGCGTCAGCACCGCCGCGCGCTCGCGGGCCCGGTCCAACGCGCCGGGGACGGCGCCCAGGTCGTGCAGCGTGGACCAGATCCACACCTGCGACGCGAGCCCGGAGAAGCCACCCGGCGACTTCACCGGCACGCGGTCCTCCGTGGCGCGCAGCACCGCGAGCGTGCCTTCCAGGAGCGCGGGCAATCCCTCCACCGCGTCCGCGCGGCCGTGGTGGACCTCGCGCAGGTACTGGGCCAGCACCACCGCGACGCCGCCCTGCCCGCTGTAGTGCTCGGCGGAGAGGGGCCGCACCGCCCAGCCGTACTCGGCGAGCACCGGGCTGATCCACGTCACCGTGCCGTCCGGACCCCGCACGGCCGCGTCGCGCACGCGGCGGACCAGCGTGGACAGCTGGGCCCGGCGCCGCGCATCCAGGCGCTCCTTGCGCGCTGAAGTGACAGGCGCGGGGACGCGTGGAGGCAGGGCCTTCTCGTTGAGATAGGCGCTGATCAACGTGCTCTGGATGGTCATCTCCTCCAGCGACTCATCCACGGAACGCCACGCCTCCACCGTGGCGTCGATCACGCTCCGGGTCACGGGCAGCGTGAACACCGGGATGTCGCCCACGCACAGATCCGAGAGCTCCTCCTCGATGACGGGCGTCGAGGACGGCGCACCGGGAGAGACCTCCGCGTTGCGGCGCATCACGTCGTGTGCCTTCTCGCGGGCCTTCGGCGCGTCGTGCAGTGACGCCGGATGCCAGAGCATGCGCAGCAGCTCCGAATAGGTCTGCGTGGGCCGCAGGATGCGCCGGACCACCGCGCCCATGAACGGCTCCAGCAGCGGGCGCAGCTCTCCGTCCGCGTCCAGCGACTTCATCCGCGACGTGAGCTCACGGAAGCCGCCGACGACCTGATCCCAATGCCGCGCGAGCACGGGCTCCGGGCTGGGATGGTTCCTCGACGGCGGACGCTCCACCCACGTCATGCCCAGGCGGGCCGCGTCCGAGCCGCCGCCCACGATGGTGGGCACGTGGATGCGCGGCTGCTGGCCCGGGAGTGAACCCGCCGCGGAGATGTCCAATCCGCCCAGGCCCGGGCCTCCGCTGCGCACGGGGAGCAGGCCCGTCCGCAGCACGGTGCCCCGGATGGCCTTCGCCGCCAGGTCCACCGCCAGCCCTCGCTCCGCCGGGGGCACGGGCGGGTCCGGGGTGAAGAGGCTCTCCACGTCCACCACCACCGGCACGGGCCCGTGCGCGATGAGGTTCTCCGAGTGCAGATCCGTGCCGCCCAGCAGGCGCATCACCGCGAGCCAGTGGCCCAGGTTCCGGTAGAAGCGCGCGAGCTCGGTCTCGCCCTCGCAGAAGCGGTGCTCCACGAACTCCGCCCAGCCATAGCCCGCGCGCACCAGCACGGACGGCACGCGGATGCGCGTGGCGGCGTCATCCGGCGCGAGCAGCCTCGACAGCAGCCCCTCCAGCGCGCGGTCCACGCGCATGCACCGGGGCTTGTAGAGCACCTGCCCCTCTTCCAGTTCGAGCAACGCGACCGTCTGGCCGCCCCGGTGGGCATCGCCCTCGCCCAGCCGCAGCCGCTTCAGCGCGCCGCGAGGCTTGCCTGGCAAGGCGGACAGCGCGTCCCGGTCCGCGACGAACCGCTCCGCGAGCCGCAACACCGCCTGGGCCTGGAGCCGGCCCACGGTGGCCAACCGGTCGAGGAGCGGCGGATAGCGCTCGCGCAGGTGCGCGTGGAAGCCGGAGGTGCACGCCCGGTCGAGGAACTGGTTCCACCGGCCCTCGGAGTCCGTGGCGTCCAGCCACCCTTCCAACCCCGCCGCGTGAAGCTCCAGGAGCAACACCCGGTTGAGCTTGAGCTGGGCGCTGAAGCCCACGGCCTGCCGGGCCGCTGTCTCCACGACCTCGCGCTCCCGGGCGGAGAGGTCCGCCATCCGAGCCAGCCGCTCCGACAGCGTCTCCAGCTGCGGCGCCAGCAAGACGTTCACGGGGCGAGCGAGCCACCCGGCGGGCGGGACTTCGGTGACCGTCAACGCTTGCTCATGCACCATGGGTGGGGCTCCCTTGGGGGTGGGGACCGGATGAGGGGATTTCTCGGAAGGCCCTCCGGCACCGGGATGCGGCGCCGGAGGGATGCTTCAGACGGGCGGACGGGAGCCGCCCGCTGGCATCAACAACAGTGGACGTCGATGGACGCGGTGCAGCCGCTGCAGCCCGTGTCCGCCACCAGGTTGGACTCGGTGAGCGCCTGTTCGGTGCGCGCACCTCCCACGAAGAGCGGTCCCGCGGGGTTGGTCATGCCTTGGGACTCCTCATTGCCGGCCAGCCAGCCCTCCACCACATCCTGGAAACTGGGCTTCTTCGTCATGAGTGTTCTCCCTCGCGCCCGGACGGTCGTGGCGAGGGGTGCCATGTGCGCCGGACGCGGAGCGGACGTGAACACAGACACGCCCCGCAATGCCAGACGCATCAGGTCAAAGTCAGACACCCCACAATGACTTGCGCCTGCACGCCACAAGTCCAGCGGGATCCGAACGCGGCATAAGGGATTGCCACCACGAAACGGTCGGCCCCCTGCCCAAGAGGACGAGGAGACCGTGGACCAGGTGACAGGTCGGCCTCGGGGTCGGAGAGCGAGCCCGCCACGCGACATCCGCTGCCGCGAACGCCAGGGGCCTGACAGCCGGGCCCCTGTCCGCTCTTTCCAGGTCAGCAGGGACGCCTAGGATGGCGAGGAGGAGGTGAACGTGGAGCGCCCCATCGCCAGCCCGGAAGATCCGCTGGTCTTCAACGGCATCGATGGCGTCACCGGGCAGTACCTGGTGCCGCCCATCGCATTGCCCGCGGCCGCGGAGGTGGCGGAGCCTCGGGGTGAGGCCGCGTATTTCGAAGCGTGGAGGAAGTGGCTTGAGTTCCTCCCCATGCGTCTCAGCTTCGGCCTGCCGCCCGACGCGCCTCCGGAGGACTACACGAAGGCCGGCTGGGGCGTGGTGTTCCCGGCGTCCGCCTCCGAGGAGCTTCGCAAGAGCCTGGAGCCGCTCATCGCCCATCGGCGCGAGCGCATGGAAGAAGCGGACCGGTGCCACGTCCTCACCTACCAGTCCGGTGAGACGGCGCATCAGTTCCTGGAGCGGCACGGAGCGCCCATCGGCGACGTGGAGCCGAGCATCGTTCCCTATTACCTCCTGCTCGTGGGCGGGCCTGACGTCATCCCGTTCGACGTGCAGCACTCGCTCTCCCTGTCGTACGCCGTGGGCCGGCTCTCCTTCGACACGCCCGCGGAGTACGGGCGCTATGCGGACAGCGTGGTGGCGTATGAGACGGGCGCTTCCGTGCCCAATCACCGGCAGGTGAACTGGTGGGGACCCAAGCACCCTGGGGACCGCTCGACGGAGCTCAGCGCGGACAACCTCGTCGCTCCGCTCGCCCGTGGTGCGCCGTTGGATCAGCCTCCCCAGCTGTCGAAGACGGTCGCCGCGAAGGCCCGCTTCGCCAGCCGTGAGGCCATCGAGGATGACGCAACCCGTGAATGGTTGCTGGCCGCGCTCCATGGCCGCGACGTGCGCCCGGCGGTGCTCTTCACCGCGTCCCATGGCGTGGGCTTCAAGGCGAATGATCCGCTCCAGCTCACGAAACAGGGCGCCCTGCTGAGCCAGGATTGGGCCGGATTTGGCGCGATGGCCCCCGCGCACTACGTGGCGGCGTCGGACATCCAGGACGACGCGCGGATCCATGGCCTGGTGGCGTTCTTCTTCGCCTGCTTCGGCATGGGCACGCCCGCGAACGACGAGTTCCCGCTCCATGCCTCGCGCAGTGGTGACGCGCTCGCGAGTGCTCCCTTCGTCGCGGCCCTGCCCCGGCGGCTCCTGGCCCATCCCAACGGCGGCGCGCTGGCGGTGATCGGCCACGTGGAGCGGGCGTGGGGCTTCTCCATCAAGCCCCTGCAGATGACCCAGACGACCATCCACCCGTTCCGCAACACGCTCTGGAAGATCATGGCGGGAATGCCGGTGGGCCACGCGCTGCGCGACTTCCGCGACCGGTTCTCCGCCGCCAACAACATCCTGCTGACGCACCTGGATGCCAACACGTCCAACGGCAAGCTCCAGCCTCGCGAGCTGCTGCACCGGTGGATCGAACGCAACGACGCTCGCAACTACGTGGTGCTCGGCGATCCCGCCGTGAGCATCCGGCACAACGACCTGCAGGCGCTTCCCTGAAAGGAGCATCGACCCATGCGAACGCTCATTCTCAGCGACCTCCACCTCGGCAACGGTGGCCCCTACGACATCTTCGCGGGTGCCGCCGAGCTGCCCGCCCTGTTCGATTCCTTCACCCGCACGCCCACCCACGTCGTCCTCAACGGGGACAGCTTCGACTTCCTGCTCAACGACGACCCATTGGCGGTGGACCCGAAGCGGACGCTGGAGCAGGCCCGCGCGCTGGTGACATCCGCGGCGACCGCGCCCGCGCTGAAGGCGCTCGGGCGGGTGCTGGCCGCGGGAGGCCGGGCGACGATGGTGGTGGGCAACCACGACCTGGAGCTGGCTCTTCCGGACGTCCAGGAGGTGATCCGCTCCGCGCTGGGCCAGCCCAAGGACATCGCTTCGCGGCTGGAGTTCCGAGACGGCACCGCGCCCCTGCAGTTGGAGGTCGGCGGTTCGCGCGTGCTGGTGACGCACGGCGAGCACACCGACGTGGCGAACCGCATCGACTACGACTCGCTCCTGTCGTCGGAGCGGGCGAACCGCTTCCGCTATCCGCCGGGCTCCGTGCTGGTGAAGACGCTGCTCAACCCGCTCAAGCACCAGCACCGCATGCGGTACATGGACCTGCTCAAGCCGGACTTCGAGGGCGCGGTGATGGTGGCGCTCGGCGTGAAGCCCGACGCGCTCCGGGTCCTGTTCAACGCGGGGACGCTCACGCTCATCCGGCGCCTGCTGGACAACCGGGGCCTCGCGCCGGCCTTCGCGCTCGAACCGATGGACGCGGTGGGCGGGTCGGACGCGGACGTGCACCTGGCGCGCAGCCTGGCGCGAGTGGACCTGAAGGACGACGAGGTGGACGCCCTGCTGTCGGTGCTCGACCCGGAGAAGCTCAACGCCTTCGACAACCCGGAGGCCCTGGGCCGTGCCCGGCTGAAGCTGGCCAAGGCGGGGTTCGCGTTCTACGCACGCCTGCACCGCGCGGTCGCTGGCAGGACCGGCACGGACTACTTCGCCCTGGAGCCCGGCAAGGACGAGCTCGCGGAGACCGCTCGGCTGGGCAAGAAGTACAACCCGCAGGCGGTGGTGATGGGCCACACGCACGCGGCCCGCTGGCACGAGGGCGACGGCCCCCTCTACGCCAACACCGGCACGTGGATCTCCCTCCTGCGGCTCCCCGCCCCGGAGGCCTCCGACGAGGAATGGGGCGAATACCTCGCGGAGCTCCAGGTCAATCCGTCGCTGGACCCGGCGAAGCAGAAGCACGCGAAGCTGGAGCAGCGCTTCACCTTCGTGGAGGTGGAGCCGAACGCTTCGGCGCGAGGCGCGACGCTGCGCCTGTCGCAGTGGACGGAGCAGGGCCCGAAGACACTGCGCAGCGCGGAGCTTCCGGCCGGGAGCTGAGGTCCGCGCTCAGCGGGAGAGTTGGGGACGATCCGCAATGGCGGACAGCACGCCGTGCAGCAGGGCCAGCACCACGGCGACCCCGAGCATGTACGGAGCGATGACCTGAAGGCCCCATCGCTCCGCCATGACACCCGCGAGGCTGGGGATCGCCGCCACGCCCGCCGTCGCCGCGCTGACCTGGAAGCCCACCGCGTGCGCGGAGACATCCAGGCCCACGCGGCGCGGCGTCACTGACATCAGGGCAGGGAAGATGGGCGCCAGCGCCAACCCCAGCAACGCGAGCCCCAGCGCGGGCGGCACGGCGGGAATCGCGAACAGGGCCGCGCCCACCACCGCCAGCACCGTGCTCGCGCGCAGCATCCGCACCGGACCGATGTGTTCGACGACGAAGCCTGACAGCACGCGTCCCACCAGCAGGCTGCCCCAGTAGATGCTCACGCAGGTGCCCGCCGCGGCGGTGTGCAGGCCCCGGCCTTCGGTGAGCACGGTGAAGCTCCACTGGCCCGCCGTCACCTCCACGCCCGTGTAGAAGAAGAACGTGAAGATCTGCAGCCACACGCGGGGCCGGCGCACGGCCTCCATGGCGGACGCGGTGGGCACCTCCGCGCGAGGCTCCTCGCCGGGCGCCGCCACCTGTGCGTCCCACAACCGGCGCATCAACAGGAACGTCAGCGCCAGCGTCCCCAGCACCACGGCGAGGACCGCATAGCCGGTCCTCCAACCCGCCCCCCGAGCAAGCAGCGCGGTCATCAACACCGGCCCGACCGCGGCCCCCACGCTGTAGGCCGCGTGAAGCCAGCTCATGTGCTTGGGACCGAAGTTCTGGGCCGCGTAGTTGTTGAGCGCGGAGTCGATGGCGCCCGAACCGAAGCCGATGAAGCAGGCGGCGGCCAGGAACAGCACGAACAGGGGCACGGTCGCGTAGCCCGTGAGCCCCAGCGCCACCGAGCCGGTGCTCAGCGCCAGCAGCAGCCCCAGGTTCATCGCCCGCATCAGCCGGCCCGCGAGCAACCCGGAGATGAAGTACGCGACCGCGGCCGTCCCCAGGATGGCGCCCATCGTCGCCTGCGACAGGCCGAACGTGCTTCGCAGCGACGGCCACGCGACCCCCAGCACCGCGTCCGGCAACCCCAGGCTGACGAAGGCCAGGTAGGCAAGCGTGAGAAGCGCGGGACGCGGACGGGGCACGGGCGAAGACGGGCTCACGCGGCGCACCGTAGATCGCGGTCGGACATCCCGTGGGGACATCGCGGTCACATTCCCCCGCCGGGGTCTTGACCTTGACACCAGTGTCAGGCCCGAAGCTCTCGGCCATGGAGTCTTCAGGAATGAGAAGGAAAGAACCCGGCCGGGTCTGCCCGCCGGGAGCGGACCGCGGAAACCTGTCCGACAGTAGGACAGGTTTTGAACCGGCTCGACCGGGAGGGGCCCCATGGATGTTGGGGGTCCTGGCATCCGGATTCAGGAGCGCAGGATGAACATCGGAGAACTCGCCCGGCGCACGGGCAGCAGTGCGCGGTCCATCCGCCACTACGACAAGGCGGGGCTCGTCGCTTCCCACCGCCGCGACAACGGCTACCGCGACTTCGACGAGGTCGCCGTCCCCCAGGTCATGCAGGTCGCGAGGATGATCCGCCTGGGCTTCTCCCTGGAGGAGATCGCCACCTTCCCGCCGTGCATGCTCCGGCAGGTCACGGACGCCATCTGCCCGGACGCGCTCGCCGCCCACCGGGAGCGCCTGGCGGAGGTGGAGCGGCAGCTCTTCGACCTCGCCCGCCTGCGCGAGCGGCTCATGGCCCTGCTTCCCCCCAACGAAGGAGTCCCTCATGAACCGTCGTGACGTGATGAAGACAGCCCTCGTGGGCACGGGGCTGTTGCCAGGCCTCGGGCTCGCGGCCACGGCCGCGAAGGCACCCCGCAGGCCCCGGACGTTCCTCCTGGTCCACGGCGCGTGGCACAACGCCCTGCACTGGACGCGTGTCGCGGAGGCGCTCACCTCGAAGGGACACCAGGTCGTGGCCATCGACCTGCCCGGCCACGGACTCAACGCGCGCTTCCCCGCGTCCTATCTCACGGGCGACGCGGCGCGCTTCAAGGAGGAGCGCTCGCCCCTGGCCGACGTCACGCTGGACGACTGCGCGGACGCGGTGGTCGCCGCGATGGAGAAGCTCCAGGGCGGCGCAAAGCCCGTGCTCGTGGGCCACAGCGCGGGTGGCACTGTCATCACCCGCGCGGCGGAGAAGGCCCCGCACCTCATTGGCCGGCTGGTGTACCTGAGCGCCTACGTCCCGCTGCGCCTCCAGAGCGCCAGTGGCTACGGCGCCCTGCCCGAGGCTCACACGCCGTACAGCGCGTCACTCTTCATTGGCGACGCCGCGAAGTTGGGCGCGGTGCGGATCAATCCGCGCGGTGATGCGGCGTACCGGGAGGCCCTGCGCGCGGGCTTCTACCATGACGTGGACGAAGCAGCCTTCCTGCCCTTCGCGCTCACGCTCACGCCCGACATCCCGGTGTCCCTGTGGATAGGCAAGGTCGGCGCAACCAAGGAGCGCTGGGGCCGCATCCCACGCAGCTACCTGCGCTGCGCCCAGGACCGCGCCCTGGTCCCCGCGCTCCAGGACCTGATGATCCGCGAAGCGGACGCCTTCACACCCGGCAACGCCTTCACCGTGGACACGCTGGACACGTCACACTCCCCCTTCGCGTCCCAGCCCCAGAAGCTGGCCGCGCTGTTGGACGGACTGCGCTGAAGCCGCGGCCTCTGAGGGCAGGCGTGTCGGTGCCGACCGATACCGTGCTCAGCATGACAAACACGATCAATGCCTCACGGCGCCGCGTTGCTGCGCTGCTGACCGGAGCGCTGTCCTTGTCCGCATGCACTGAAGGCGCCATGGGTTCGGCGGTTGGTGTGCGCAGATGGGTGGGGCCGCAGGTCATGGTCCCAGGCGGTGGGCAGTTCAGGACGAACATCTTCTACGGCCCGTGGCAGTGCAGTCCGCAGCTTATGAACTACTGCCGCGACAAATGCACCGGGGAGGGATTTGCGCTCCAAGGCTGCGTCTGGATCGCGGACGTGAAGATGGACTTCGACGGCAACATGTTCAGAGCGGGGAGCAGGTTCGGTATCGCCAACTGTTGCTGTAACTACCCAGCACTGAGCGTCAGCCAGAACGCGACAGCACGGGGACGGTGGGAGTCCATCCGAGATGGATTCCGTGATCGATGGGCGGAGAAGTTCGGCCAGTGGCCGACTGACGCCAGTGGGAACAACTACCCGGCCCACCACATCCGCGACCTCAAGCACGGTGGCAACCCTACCGACTGGGACAACATCATCCCCTATCCGGCCGACCTCCATTCTGGCCTGAATCAGGTCTACAACCAGTGCTACGCAGGACAACCCCCGTGGACGAGCGTCGGGGTCAGCCATCCCTACGGAGAGTAGCCACATGCCGACGATGACCGAACTCCTCGACGCCGTGGCCGCCCAGCACTTCCCACATCCGCCCGCGACGGCAGCGGCAGTCGATGCGTTCGAACTTCGAATGGGCTGGCGCCTGGATCCGGACCTGCGCGCCTTCTACACGCGCTTCGATGGAGCCAGGCTGTTCCGCGGCTCCAACGCGCCCTACTCCATTCTGCCGCTCGCCGAGGTGCGGCGCGCACGGGTCGTCATGTCCCAAGCCGATACGGACGCGGCGGGTCCATCGGACTGGTATGCGGTGTGCCAACTCCAGGACAGCAACTTTGCGCTCCTGGACGTGGGGCAACAGACACATGGGCGCTATCCGCTCCGCGACGGCTACCGCGAGGGATTCCCGGACCCCTACTACTGCCCGGTCATCGCCCACTCGTTCGCGGAGTTCCTGGCGGGTGCGCTGACGTCCGGTGGGAAGTCCTATTGGCTGAAGGCCCTCGAAGAACAGGGCCAGTAACCCCGACGCCACGGTCTTTAGAAGATGGACAGGCCGGTCAGCGTCGTGAATCGGTCCAGCGCCTCCACGCCCGCCACCGAGTTGCCCCGCGCATCCAACCCGGGGCTCCACACGCACAGGCCACAGCGGTTCGGGATGACGGCGATGATGCCCCCGCCCACGCCGCTCTTGCCCGGTAGCCCCACGCGATAGGCGAACTCCCCCGCCGCGTCGTACGTGCCACAGGTGAGCATTACCGCGTTGACCTGCTTGGCCTGGCTGCGCGTGAGCAGCCTCGACCCGTCCGCGCGCTGCCCATGCCGGGCGAGGAAACCACAGGCCCGGGCCAGGTCCGCGCAGCTCATCGCCAGCGAGCACTGCCAGAAGTAGTGCTCCAGCACCTCCGGGACGGCGCTCTCCATGTTGCCGTAGCTCGCCATGAAGTGGGCCAGCGCGCGGTTGCGGTGACCGTGATCCGCCTCTGACGCCGCGATGATCGGATCGAAATTCACGGACGGGTTGCCGCTCTCCGCGCGGAGGAAGTCCCGCAGCGTGCCGCGCGCATCCCCGGTCAGCCGCTGCAACCGGTCCGTGATGACCAGCGCCCCCGCGTTGATGAACGGGTTGCGTGGGATGCCCTGCTCGTACTCCAGCTGCACCAGCGAGTTGAACGGATTGCCCGACGGCTCCTTGCCCACGCGCTTCCACAGCGCGTCCCCGTCCCGCGACAGCGCGAGCGCCAGCGTGAACACCTTGGAGATGCTCTGGATGGAGAACGGCTCGCGCCAGTCCCCCACGCCGTACACGTCCCCCTCCACCGTCGCGAGCGCCATGCCGAAGCGGCCCGGGTCCACCGCCGCCAACGCCGGGATGTACGTCGCCACGCGGCCCTGCCCCACCACCGGCCGCACCGCGTCCCAGACCTCCGACAACACCGCCTGGTAGTCCATGTGCCGCCATCCTCGTCCGGAAAGGACGGGGACGCTTTCAGAATTTCCGCGCCGCGGTGTCTGCTGGGACATGCGCTTCCTCCCGACCACGCTCCTGGCCCTTTCCCTCCTGGGCACCCTCCCCACCGCGTGCTGCAGCAACCCCAGCCCGTCCACCAACGCCTGCCAGATCCCGGAAGAGACGCCGACGGATCCGGGCACGGTCCAGGTGACGCAGCTTGGCGCCGGGGAGCTCAACGCCGCGGGTCAGACGTGGCCCTACCAGTTGCTCAAGCTGGAGGTGCCCGGCCGCGCCGCCACCTATGCGCAGTGGTTCCCGCCCCGGAAGCCCGGCGTGTCCCCCACGGTGGTGCTCACCAAGCCCTACGACGGCATCGCCTGGACCGGCGAGGCCGTGGACGCGAAGTGGGCCACGCGCGGCGCCGGCATCCACCCGGACGACAGCGAGCCACACTACGGGCCGGGCTCGTCCCCCATCGCGTTCACGCCCACCACGCCGGAGCTCATCGCGGGCGAGGCCTTCATCCACCTGTTCCATGACTTCGGCGTGCTCGCCGTCTTCGGCCGCTTCTACGCGGGCGGCGACCTCCAGAATGACCGCGACGACATGAACGCGGGCATGCGCTTCCTGGCCCAGGCCCCCAACGTGGACACCACGCGCATCGGCATCTTCGGCGGCTCCTGGGGCGGCTACGAGGCGCTCTACGCCGCGGCGGACGCCCCCTCCACCGTGGTGCCCGCCGTGGGCGTCGCCCTGTCCCCGCTGTCCGACTTCGCCGCGGAGGTGGACTACGTGAGTCGATGGGTGCCGGCGCGCGTGAGCGACCCGGCCATGCGCTCGCGCTACCAGCAGTTCTTCGAGCCCTACTTCCGCCGCATCTACGCCACCACCGGCGGCGACCCCGTCACCCCCGGCACGGACTACACGCGCTGGACCGCCGCCCACCTGGCCAGCACCATCCAGACGCCGTTCCTCATCCTCCACGATGATTGGGACACGCTCATCCCCGTGGAGCACACGCGCGCGCTCGTCGCCCAGGCCCCGCAGCGCTTCACGCCCATGTACTTGCAGAACCTCCCGGCCGTGGACTGGAACACCCTGTCGCCGGACCACGGACCGCTGCTCACCGCGCACGGCGGCGTCGTCATCACGCTGAGCCTGGGGCACCTCTTCGTGACGCTGGGCGCGGCGGAGCAACCCCTCTACGTCCCCCACGTCCAGGGCACCGTGCGCACGTGGCTGCGAGGCGTGCGCGCCGCCCAGGAGCAGGGCCGCGACGTGAGCGACGTGGTGCCCCGCCTGCTGGAGCTCACCGACCCGCGCGTG
Source organism: Corallococcus sp. AB018 (assembly GCF_003986945.1). Taxonomy (NCBI): domain Bacteria; kingdom Pseudomonadati; phylum Myxococcota; class Myxococcia; order Myxococcales; family Myxococcaceae; genus Corallococcus; species Corallococcus sp. AB018. Next base: position 14,633 of record NZ_RAWR01000147.1, read on the forward strand.
CTGATGTTCGAGCCCTCGCTGGGAACGCTCCAGCCGGGCGCCGCCTTCATCGCCCAGGAGCTCAACGCCGTCTGGGGCACGACCTTCACCGACGCCAACGTGGGCTCGGCGCTGGCCCCGGGTCTGCCCGCGCCCTGAGCCAGCGCAGGCCTGCCCCACCGGTGGCACCCGCCCGAACAGGCATGTCGATCCGCACGTGGCCCATTCGTCGCCAATTTGGACGGGCAATGGGACTGCCCGGAAGGGACGGATGCGACGATGGAACTGACGGTGACGGAGTTCGTGACGCTGGACGGAGTGGTGCAGGCCCCAGGAGGTCCGGAGGAGGACACGAGCGGCGGCTTCACCCATGGCGGCTGGGTGCAACCCCATTTCAGCGAGGAGATGGGGGCGCACATCGTCGACATCTTCTCCCGCGCGGACGCGTTCCTGCTCGGGCGCGGGACGTACGAAATCTTCGCCGGCTACTGGCCGCGCGTGACGACGCCGGACCACCCCATCGCCCGGCCGCTCAACACGCTGCCCAAGTACGTGGCGTCCACGACCCTGCGCCGCGTGGACTGGGCGAACTCAACGCTGTTGGAGGGGGACACGGTGGAGGCGGTGCGCCGCCTCAAGGCCTCGCCCGGCCGCGAGCTCCAGGTGCATGGCAGTGGCGGCCTGCTGCAGACCCTTCTGGCGCATGACCTGGTGGACGTGCTGCACCTGCACGTCATCCCCGTGACGCTGGGCAGCGGCCGGCGCCTCTTCGGAGCGGGAACGCAGCCTCGCATGCTGCAACTGGCCGCGTCCCGAATCACGCCCAACGGGGTGGCGCTGCTCACCTACCGGCGCGCCGGGCCCCTGCGGACGGGCACCATCGGACAACTGGATTGATGCGTCAGCGCAGCCCCGCGAGCTTCGCCAGCTCGCGGGACATGGCGCGCAGCTCCTCCGCGCCCGCCGCGTTCGGGCTCACGTCGAACACCACCTCGTAGCCCAGGCCCGCCTGGTTGATGGACTCCGAGCGCGGAATGCGTGCCTTCAGCACCGGCACCGTCACATCCTTCAGTGCCTCCTCCATCGCCTCGTTGGTCGCGGGCGTGCGCCGATCCCACAGGTTCACCGCGGCCACCAACTGGCCGCCCTGCTCGCGCACGTCGCGCCACGCGGTTTCAATCTCGCCCAGGCCCTGCAGCGCGAACGCGCCCGTGGGCACCGGCGCCACCACCACGTCCGCGAAGCACAGCACGGCCTCCGTGAACGCGCCGATGCTCGGCGGCGTGTCCACGATGATGACGTCCGGCGTCCACGACAGCGTCTTCAGCGCGCGCGGAATCGCCTGGAGCCGGTGACCCCAGCCGAACAACTCGCGCTCCAGCGCCGCCATGCGCGGTGCCCCCGGCGCGATGAACAGCCCCTGCCGCTTCGGCGACGCCACCACGATCTCATCCAACTTGTGCTTCGGCCGGGGCCCGAACGCATCCGCCACGCACGGGCCTTCACGCGTCTCCAGGCCCAGCACCAGCGACGCATGCGCCTGCGGATCCAGGTCCAACAGCAGCACCCGGCGCCCCGCGTCCGCCAGCGCCGCCGCCACGTGCGAACACAAGGTCGTCTTCCCGACGCCTCCCTTGATGGTGCAGAACGCAATCGTTGGCATGGCCCCGGATGTACCAGGAATCCCCCACGGCGCGGGGCCGCTCCGGATTGGACCACCCGCCCCATCCGGAGCGCTCCAGAATGGTGCAGCCCGCCCTGCCCCACCCCCGTGACTCCAATGATTCCAGCCCCTTGGCGCTGGCATCGGACGTGCTCTGTCCCCTCCACGTCAGGGCGCCCCCAGCGGGTGTCGAAGCATCAGGAGACTCACCATGGAAATCCGCTTCTTTGGCGTTCGGGGCAGCATCGCGGTGTCGGGCTCGCGCATCGGCGGCAACACCGCGTGCGTGGAGGTGACGAGCCAGGGCGAGCGGCTGATCCTCGACGCGGGCACGGGCATCCGGACGCTGGGCGAAGTCATGATGCGCGAGGGCGCTCCCCAGAAGGCGACGATGTTCTTCTCGCACCTGCACTGGGATCACGTGCAGGGCTTCCCCTTCTTCACGCCCGCGTACCTGCCCACCACGTCGCTGACGATGTACGGCCCCGGCGCGAATGGTGCCCAGGCGCTGGAGTCCACGCTGTCGCAGCAGATGCGCCCGCCGCAGTTCCCGGTGCCGCTGTCCACCATGCGCTCGAAGATGACCTTCGGCGCCGCGATGCACGGCCGCACCGTGGAGGTGGGCCCCTTCAAGGTGACGCCCATCGACGTGCCCCACCCGGACGGCTGCATGGCCTACCGGGTCGAAGCGGACGGCCACTCCTTCGTGTACGCCACGGACGTGGAGCTGCCGGAGCGCCTCACGCCGGACGTGGCCCGCCACTTCGAGGGCGCGGACGCGCTGTGCCTGGACGCGCAGTACACGCCCGACGAGTACGAGGGCAAGAAGGGCATGTCCAAGAAGGGCTGGGGCCACTCGACGATGATGGACGCGGCCAAGGTGGCCAAGGACCTGCACGCCGGGCGCCTCTTCCTCTTCCACCACGACCCGTCCCACGCGGACGAGCTGCTGGAGGACATGGCGCAGGAGGCGCGCGGCCTGTTCCCCTTCACCGAGCCCGCGCGTGAAGGCCAGCGCATGCTCCTGGGCCGCGCGGCGGGCGCATGAGCGCCGCGAGCCCGGAGCCGTGCGATAGACTGTCTCCAGCGCCCTTCTCTCTTCCGCCGCTGCCCGCCGCCATGCCCTCGTCCCCGCCGGATGTGTCCCAGGTCCTGCTCCCCCTTGGTGGCCTCGTCGGGCGCGAGGTGGACCTGGACGCCTTCCTCCAGACGCTCGTGGACCGCATCGCCATCACGCTCCAGGCGGACCGGGGCACGCTGTGGCTGTTGGATCCCGTGCGCCGAGAGCTGTTCAGCCGCGCGGCGCACCTGCCGGAGGTCGCGCAGATCCGCGTGAAGCTGGGCCAGGGCGTGGCGGGCTACGTGGCGGAGGCCGGCGAGCCCGTGCACGTGCCGGACCCGCGCGGCGAGCGCCGCTTCTTCGCGGACATCGACCGGATGACGGGCTACCGCACCATCAGCCTGGCCGCGGTGCCGCTGCGCGACGCGGCGGGCGCCGTGTACGGCGTGCTCCAGGTGCTCAACCGCCTGGGCGGCGGCCCCTTCACGGAGGACGACACCCGGAAGCTCACCGACATCGCGGCGCAGGTGAGCACCGCCCTCCAGAGCACCAGCCTCTACCAGGAGCTCCAGCGCGCGAAGGATCAGCCGCAGGCCCCGGTGGGCTACTTCTTCAACCGCATCATCGGAGAAGCCCCGCCGCTCAAGGCGCTCTACCGCCTGGTGCAGAAGGCCGCGCCCACGGACGCCACCGTGCTGCTGCGCGGGGAGAGCGGCTGCGGCAAGGAGCTCTTCGCGCGAGCCATCCACGTCAACGGCCCCCGGCGCGACAAGCCCTTCGTGAAGGTGGACTGCGCGGCCCTGCCCGCCGCCCTCATCGAGAACGAGCTCTTCGGCCACGAGAAGGGCGCCTTCACCGGCGCCGACCACCGCATGCCCGGCAAGTTCGAGGCGGCCGACGGAGGCACCGTCTTCATCGACGAGCTGGGCGAGTTGCCCCAGGCCGTGCAGGGCAAGCTCCTGCGCGTGCTGCAGGACCGCGAGTTCGAACGCGTGGGCGGCACGCAGGCCGTCAAGGTGGACGTGCGCATCGTCGCGGCCACCCACCGCGACCTGCCGCGCATGGTGGCGGAGGGCCGGTTCCGCGAGGACCTCTACTACCGCATCAAGGTCGTGGAACTGCTCCTGCCCCCGCTGCGCGAGCGCGGCGCGGAGGACATCGAGCGGCTCGCCCGTCACTTCGTCGCCACCGCCGCGAAGCGCCACCGCCTGCCCGTGCCCCGCCTCGGCGCCACCGCGCTCGCGAGGCTCAAGCGCTACCGCTGGCCCGGCAACGTGCGCGAGCTGGAGAACTGCATCGAAAGCGCCGTGGTGCTGTCCGAGGGTGAAATCCTGGAGGAGCACCTGCCCCTGCCCTCCCTGGACCGTGCGCCCTCGCCCACCGAGCCAGACGCGCCGCAAGCGCCCGCCGCCGCGCCGGACGCACCGCTCCTCCTTCCGCTGGCGGAGGTGGAGCGCCGCCACATCCTGCGCGTGCTGGAGGCCGTGAAGGGCAACCGCACCGCGGCGGCGCGCACGCTGGAGATCGGCCGCAACACGCTCGCCCGCAAGCTCAAGGAGTACGGCCTGGCGGACGAGGGCTGAACTTCGAATCGCCCTCGAAGCCCGAGCCCCGCCCCCCAACGGGCGGCCATCGGGGCGGCAGCCTGTCCGGGAGTGCCTTTCGGCGGACACCGGGGGCACCTCTCCTCAGGGCCGTTGTGCGCACCCGCGAGGGCCGGACACGTGCCCGTCCGAGGGGAAGGAGCACGTCATGGCGGATGTCCTCGATGCCCATTCAAGCGGGCCCCCGGCGCATCGGGAGGTGCGGACCGGCAGGATCATCGGCATCTCCGTGGTGGCCGCCCTGGGCGGATTCCTCTTCGGCTTCGACACCGCCGTCATCAACGGCACGGTCGTCGCACTGAAGGCCGAGTTCGCCGCGAGCAGCCTGGGCCTGGGGCTGGCGGTATCCTCCGCGCTCATCGGCTCGGCGGCGGGCGCCTTCGCCGCGGGGCCCTTCGCGGACCGCTACGGCCGCCGGCGCGCGATGATGCTCGCGGCGGCGCTGTTCATCATCAGCGCCATCGGATCGGGGCTCGCGTTCTCCCTCTGGGACCTGAGCTTCTGGCGGCTGGTGGGCGGCCTGGGGGTGGGCTTCGCCAGCGTCGTCGCGCCCACGTACATCGCGGAGATCGCCCCGGCGTACCTGCGCGGCCGCCTGGCGTCCCTGCAACAGCTGGCCATCGTGTCCGGCATCTTCGTGGCCCTGCTGGGGGACTTCGCCATCGCGCTCTACGCGGGCTCCGCCTCCAAACCCACCTGGCTGGGCTTAACCGCGTGGCGGTGGATGTTCTTCAGCGGCCTGCCACCCGCGCTCTTCTACGGCATCGGCGCCATCTTCATCTCGGAGTCCCCGCGCTTCCTCGTGGCCAAGGGCCGTGAGCAGGAGGCGCTGAGCGTGCTGAGCGACATCGAGGGGGACGCCGCGCCCGCCAAGGTCGTGGAGATCCGCCGCTCGCTGCGCACGAACTACACACCGCACCTGGCGGACCTGAAGGGCGGCCGCTTCGGGTTCCTGCCCATCGTGTGGATCGGCATCGTGCTCGCGATGCTCCAGCAGTTCGTGGGCATCAACGTCATCTTCTACTACTCCAGCGTCCTCTGGCAGGCGGTGGGCTTCTCCGAGCACAACGCGCTGGCCATCACCGTCATCACCAGCGTCACCAACATCCTCACCACGCTCGTGGCCATCGCGTTCGTGGACAAGGTTGGAAGAAAGCCCCTGCTGCTCATCGGCTCCGTGGGCATGGCGCTCACGCTGGGCCTGCTGGCGTACCTCTTCGGCACCGCGCCGTTGGATGCCGCGGGCAAGCCCGTGCTGCAGGGCGCGGCAGGCACCACCGCGCTCATCGCCGCCAACCTCTACGTCGTCTTCTTCGGCTTCTCGTGGGGGCCCATCGTCTGGGTGCTGTTGGGCGAGATGTTCCCCAACCGCATCCGAGCGCTCGCGCTGTCCATCGCGGCCATGGCGCAGTGGCTGGCCAACTTCCTGGTGTCCGCCACGTTCCCGTCGCTGCAGGCCGTGGGACTTGGCTGGGCGTACGGCCTCTATGCCGCGGCCGCCGTCTTCTCGATCTTCTTCGCCGCGAAGTACATCCGCGAGACGAAGGGTCAGGAGCTGGAACAGATGTAGCCCCGCGAGACAGGGCGATACACGGAAGCCCGTACACCCTTACGGGCTTTCTTCATTTTTACGCATCGGCTGGGTGAGAAAACACCTGATCCATTTGACACCTGGGGTCACAGGCTTTCAGCATCACCCTCATGCTGAAACATTCCCCCCTGCTCCCCCGGATTGCGAGCGTCCTGCTCGCTTCCCTCCTCCTCACACTGACAGCGTGTCCCGGCGACGAAGGCTCGGACGAAGACGGCGGCACGAACATCACGGACGGGGGCCAGAGCGACGCGGGTCCCGACGGCGGCGACCCCACCAAGCAGCCCGACGGCGGCACGTACGACCCGGGTCCCCAGGTCTGTGGTGACGGCAAGGTCCAGAAGGGCGAGGCCTGTGACGACAGCAACACCGTGAGCGGTGACGGCTGCACGTTCGACTGCAAGGAGGTCGAGGTCGGCTTCGAGTGTCCCGTGTCGGGCCGGCCCTGCATCGTGGCGACGGCGTGCGGCAACGGCATCGTCGAGGAAGGCGAGGTGTGCGACGACCGCAACAACGAGTCCAACGACGGCTGCAAGGCGGACTGCTCCGCCGTGGAGACCGGCTGGTCCTGCCCCTTCCAGGGACAGCGCTGCCGCGCCGCCGAGTGCGGTGACAGGATCATCGCCGGCGAGGAGGAGTGCGAGGACGGCAACCTCATCAAGGGCGACGGCTGCAGCGACACCTGCCGCCTGGAGCAGGGCTACAAGTGCGACACCATTGGCCAGCCGTGCGCGAAGACGACCTGCGGCGACGGCAAGAAGGAAGGCACCGAGCAGTGCGACGACGGCAACCACGACATGGGCGACGGCTGCTCGCCGCTGTGCGTGCTGGAGCCCCGGTGCGTGAACGGCACCTGCGAGGCCCGCTGCGGCGACGGCGTCATCCTCCCCGGTGACACCACCGAGCAGTGCGACGACGGCAACACCCGCTCCAACGACGGCTGCTCGTCCGACTGCAAGCTGGAGGCGGGCTTCGCCTGCTTCAACGTCAAGGGCACCCTGCCGGACGTGGTGGAGATCCCCGTCGTCTACCGCGACTTCCGCGGCAAGGGTCAGCCCGTCGGTGGCAACTACCCCGCCACCATCCACCCGGACTTCGACGACGCGAACGGCGCGGAGCAGGGCATCGTCGGCGCGAAGTTCGCCGCCCTCGGCGCGGACGGCAAGCCCGTCTATGCGAAGGAGGGCGTGTCCTCCGGCACCACCCACGGCAAGACGGCCTTCGACCAGTGGTACCGCGACACGGCCAACATCAACGTCACCGAGGTCGGCACGCTGAAGCTCGACAAGCAGGCCAACAACTCCTACGTGTTCGACGACCAGACCTTCTTCCCGCTCGACGACAGCGGCTGGGTGGGCCTGGGCAAGGAGAACCGGCTCAACGACAACAACGGCATCAAGCGCAACTTCAGCTTCACCAGCGAGACGCGCTACTGGTTCGAGTTCAAGGGCAACGAGGTGCTGACGTTCCTGGGTGACGACGACGTCTGGGTGTTCATCAACCGCAAGCTCGCCCTGGACCTGGGCGGCGTGCACGGTGCCACCTCCGGCACGGTGTCCCTGGCGGACGCGGCCACCGTGTCAGGCCTGGGCCTGGTGAAGGGCAAGATCTACGAGGTCGTCGTGTTCCAGGCGGAGCGCCACACGTCCCAGTCCTCGTACAGGCTGACCCTGAACAACTTCGAGACCCAGCGCACCGAGTGCAAGTCCACCTGCGGCAACGGTACGGTCGATCAGGGCGAGACGTGCGACAACGGCAACCTCAACGGCCCGGGCTACGGCAAGTGCAGCCTCACCTGCATCTGGAACGCCCGCTGCGGCGACGGCATCACCCAGTACAACTTCGGCGAGACGTGCGACGACGGCAACACCAACAACTTCGACAACTGCCCGAACAACTGCCAGATCGATCCGGGGTAGTCGTCCCGCCGTCCCTGGTTCCCTCGCGGACCGGGGACTTCCGCCCGGACCTCACAGGGTCCGGGCGAGCATGAACACGGCGGCCAGGGACAGCGCCCCGGCCGCCGCGAAGTGCCTCCAGGCCCGGCGGGACAACACCCCGCCGGTGCCCGTGGCGCCCTCCCCCAGCACCATCAGCGCCGGACGCCCGCCGCGCCCGCGCAGTTGATAGGTGCCGTCGAGGGATCCGCGCTCAAGCTCCCCCACCACCAGGCACGCTTCCCCAGGAACGCCCACGCGCTCCCAGGACAGCGCCTGCGCGGGCGCGCCCAGCAACTCCGCCCGGGTGAGCGCGGGCGGCGCCAGGCAGCGGCGCACCTCCACCGGCGCCAGCAGCGCGGACGGCGCGAAGCCCACCGCGGCCCGCGTGCGCTCGCCCTTCAGGATCAGCACCGGCGAGTACGCGCGCTCGCGAGACAGGAGCGGCCCCTTCCGGCCATGCGTCCCCAGCGCGTGCACCGCCGCGTCGTAGAAGGCGCACGGCACGCCGCCCGGCGACGTCAGCGTCTCCACGGAATCCAGCTGGCCCCGGTACACGCCGAAGCCCGGGGGCCGCCCCGCGCGCAGGGCCTCCACCGCCTCATCGAGTGACATGGGCGCGGCGCCGCGCAGCGCATCCGCCCGCAGGCGCACCCGGGCCCCCCGGGCGGACACCCCCGCGGCCAGCACCAGCAGCACGGCGGCCAGCGCCTTCACCAGCACGTCCGGCGACACGGGCACCAGCGGCGTCCCGCGCATCCACGGGACGAAGAGCACCAGCCCCAGGGCCAGCGCCCCGAAGCCCGCGAGCATCCAGCGAGGCCGCGCGTCCGTGGGCGTCCGCCCCAGGGTGAAGGTCGCCCGGAGCAGCAGGGCCAGGCCCACGCCACAGAGCGGCAGCAGGAGCACGCGCCCCAGGTCCACGGCCATGCCCCACCCCCGCCCGCGTGCCGGACGGCCCCGAGACGACGGAGCCCGGCGGGAGCAAGGTGGGAACGGGCGGACGGGGCGGCAAGCCCCATCCCCTTGCCGGAAGGCCGCGGCGGACTACTCGCCGGGGACGCGGCGCACGGGGCGCTCCTGCAGCGGCCCCACGACCTTCAGGTCATCGAAGATGCACTCGAGGTTGCGGCAGCCCAGCGCCAGCTTGCCCACGCGGCCCTCGAAGCCCGGCAGCACCTTGGAGGCGAAGAGCTTCTTGTTGAGGAAGGCGTCCACCCGCACGCCGCTCTTCTGCCGCTTGAGCTGGAGCTTCACCAGGAAGGGGCCCTGCTTCGGCACCGGCATCTCGTCCTGGACCAGGTTCTTGGTGTCCTCGGCGCTGTTGCCCACCACTTCATGCCCGTCTTCCGGGGAGAAGTAGCGCCACGACAGGCGCATGCCCGCGTCGGGGATGGCGAAGACGGACACCTGCACGTCGCGGATGCGGAACGCCAGCTCGCCGAAGTGCTGCCCGTCCTCCTCCACCGACCACTGCTTCCCCAGCGGGTTCACGTCCATCAGCACTTCGGCCGTGAAGTCGTCGCTCGTGAAGTAGCGGTGCGCCAGGTACGCGCGCGGCACCAGCTTGCCGTCCGCCTCGCGGCCGGCCTGCACGACGCGCAGCTCCCCCTGGTCCATCGTCCACGTGCCGCTGTGGACGTTGATCTCCTCCTCGCCCGGCCCGAAGCCCAGCTCCAGGGTGGAGCTGGCCGAGCCGGCCTCGGGCGGCGTGAGCCTCAGGCCGGAGAACACCTCCCCTTCCGTGTTGGCCGGGAAGTGCAGCTCCGTGAGCGGGGGCGGCTTCGGGCGGCCAAGGCCGTACTCCTCGTCGCCCAGGCGCAGGCTCACCGGCCCCACGAAGGCGCGCACCGCCAGGCCCAGCACGGCCAGGCCGCCCACCACGGACAGGCCGGTGCGCACCCGGCCCCAGCCCGCGTGGATCGTGTCCAGCACGGCGGACTCGGCGGCCGTCGGGGACTTCATCGGAGCCACGTGCGAGGTCCGCGCACGCGCCAGCGCCGACGCCGGCGCCACCACGTGCGGCGACGACGAGGCCGTCACCAGCTCTTCCAGCGCCTCGCACACCTCCGTGGCGGTGGCGTAGCGGGCCTCGCGGTCCGTCTCCAGCAGGCGCTCCACCACCGGATCCAGGCGCGGATCCAGGCCTCGCACGCGCTCGGACGGCAGCTTGAAGCGGCCCACGGGCAGCTCGCCCGTGAGCGCCTCGTACATCATCACGCCCAGGGAGAAGAGGTCCGCTCTCCCGTCCACGTTCTTCGCGTCCCGGCGCTGCTCCGGGGCCATGTAGTTGAGCGTGCCCATGGCCACCGCGGTCGCGGTGAGCTGCTTCTCCGAATCCGGCTCGCGGATGCCCGCCAGGCCGAAGTCCGCCACCTTCGCGTGCAGCCGCCCATCCAGCAGGATGTTCTCCGGCTTCAGGTCGCGGTGGATGATGTTCTTGGCATGCGCGCACTCCACGGCGCGCGCCACCTGGAGCAGCACCTTCAGCGACTGCGCGGGCGAAATCGGGTCCCTGCCGCTCAGCGCGTGGCGCAGCGACTGGCCCTCCACGTACTCCATGACGAAGTAGTAGTGCTCGCCCTGCACGCCCCGGTCGATGATCTGCACGATGTTCGGGTGGCTCAGGGCCGCGAGCGCGGTCGCCTCCTTGTCGAAGCGCGACACGAACTCCGCGTCCTTCGCCAGCCGGGGCGGCAGCATCTTCACCGCCACCGTGCGGCCCAGGGAGCGCTGGCGCGCGAGCCACACCTCGCCCATGCCGCCGCGCCCCAGCACCTCCAGGAGCTCCAGGCCCGGAAGCTCGGGCTTCGCGCCCGTCAGAATCGTTTCCGCGGTCTCGATGTCGCGGATGCCCGTGTTCAGGGGCGCGCGCGGGGCCTTCACCCCCAGCGACTCCGGGCGCACCAGCGTGGCCCCGACCGCCTCCGCTGCCACCGGGCCCGTCGCGGGCAATGCCACTCCAGACAAAGGCGCGTCGCGGCCCTCGGCGGAGGCAGACACCGCCCCCGCGGGAACCTCGCCCTCGTCCGCCTTCCCCACGCCATCCGGTCGCGGGATGTTCATCTCGTTGCCCCCTGGGACGGAGCCGGCCCTGATCTCCTGTCCCACCGAGTCCTCCCCGCCCGCTCCAACACCTGGAGCGGCGGAAGGTGAAGTCGATTCTGGCGGTTCATCCGCCGTGCGCGGCGTGAACGTCACCGCGTTGCCTGCTTCGTCGTGGACCTTGTCGGCCGGACGGATGCCCGACGGCTCGGGCGGGCGGTGGATGCCGGACACGTCCGGGCGGTGGATGCCGGACACGTCCGCGCGCCGCACCTCGAACCGGATGCCGCAGCGGCACGTCACCTTCTGGCCGCTCACGTACACCCGGGTGTCGTGCACCGTGCCGCAGTTGGGGCACGACTGGGTCGTCGTCATGGACGAGGAGCGCACCGTCAGCGCACCTTGCGGGAGGTGGAAGTGGTCAGCTCCGCGCCGTGGACGCGGAAGGTCTGCACGCCCTTCTCCTTGCCCTTCACCTGCTGCAGCACCGGCAGCTCCTCCACGTCGAAGCCCGGCCCGGACTTGCGCACCGTGGCCTCCGACGCCAGCACCTCGCCGCTCTTCGCGATGCCGCACAGCCGCGACGCGGTGTTCACGGTGTCGCCGATGGCGGTGAACTCGTGCCGCTCCGCGCTGCCCATGTAGCCCACGACGGCCTGGCCGGTGTTCACGCCGATGCCCACTTCGATGGGCTTCTTGCCATCCAGCACGCGCTGCCGGTTGAGCTCCGTGACGGCGTCCTGCATCTCCAGCGCGGCGCGCAAGGCGCGGGCCGGATCATCCGGGTGGGACGACGGCGGACCCCACACCGCCATCACGCAGTCCCCGATGAACTTGTCCAGGTTGCCTTCGTAGCGGAACACCACGTCCGCCATGGCGGTGAAGAAGCTGTTGAGCATCGACACCACCTCCTGCGGCGAGTCGCTCTCCGCCAGGGTGGTGAAGCCACGGATGTCCGCGAACAGGCAGCTCACCTCCGCGAGCCGGCTCTGGCGCAGGTCCTCCGTGCCGCCGTTGATCACCGCGTCCGCCACCGCCTTGGACAGGAAGCGCGACAGCTCCGCGCGCGTCACCGCCTCGTTGCGGATCTGCTCCGCCAGGGCCGCGTTCTCCAGCGCGATGCCCGCCTGCGCGGCGATGCCGGAGAGGATGGTCAGGTCCTTCTCCGAGAAGGCGTTGATCTGCTGGCGGCTGTCCAGGAACAGCACCGCCATGATGTCGCCGTTGACGAGCAGCGGCACCGCCATGGCGGACCGGATGCCCTGCGCCACGATGCTCTCCGCGGCGGAGAAGCGCTCGTCGATGATGGCGTCCGCGGTGAGCACCGCCTTGCCCGTCTCCACCACGCGCTTGAGCACGGTGTCCGACAGCATGACGTTCACCTGCTTGCCCTGCCGGTGGTGCACCGCGGCCGGGATGAACTCCCCCTGCGGACCCACCTTCAGGATGACGCCGTGGTCGGCCGCGAGCAGCTCGAAGGCCACCTTGAGAATCTGTTCGAACAGGTCGTCCTGCGTGCCCTTGAGGCTCACCTGCCGGTGGAACTCGTGGACGATGCGCAGCTTCTCGTAGTCCCGGCGCAGCGCGGCGGTGTCCGTCACCTGGTCGGCTGGACGGAAGTTCTGCGGCACCTGGTCCATCTGCGCCAGGAAGGCCGGCATGGAGACGGCGTTGGCCACCACCGTCACGCCCGGCAGCGTGGGCGGGTTGCTTCCGCCGGGCAGGGCCTCGCCGCTGTGGAAGACGAGCCTGGAGGAGCCCAGGGCGATCTCATCCCCGTCCTTCAGGCGCATCTCCCCCGTCACCCGGCGCCCGTTGACGAAGGTGCCGTTGGACGAGTTCAGGTCGCGCAGCACGAAGTCGCGCCCCACCTTCTCGATGGTGGCGTGCTCCTTGGAGACCTCTCGGTCCACCAGCCGCAGCGTGTTGGAGGGATGGCGGCCGAGCGACGTGGTGGGGCCCAGGGGAAACTCCCCCAGCGACCCGTCCGCGAACCGCCCCGTCAGGTGCGGCCCGCGCGGGTGCGACCCGGACCTGGGCGGGAAGACCTTCCTGCCGTCCGTGGGCCTGGGCTTCCGGGCCCCCGAGCGCCGCCCGGCCGCGTCCGTGAACC